>JAYTQE010000062.1:0-3248 GCA_043746875.1 Minisyncoccota bacterium | reverse complement strand
AATTAAATATACTAGGTATTCCCTCTTTTGATCCTTCACAAAAAGCTTTGACACTAATAGATAGTCTCAAATAAATAGATTTGCTAGTAATTAAGCTCTATGATATCATTTATATGTTTCAAATATGGTAAAAACTCTGCATTTAATACAGATAATCTCAAGTATAGTACTTATTATCCTTATCCTTATCCAAAGGACTCAAGGTGATATGGGTAGTTCTTTTGGTGGTGAAAATTCATCTTTTTCTAAAACTAGAAGAGGTGCTGAAAGATTCTTATTCTTAATTACTGTTGCAACTGCTGTTGTATTTGTTGGTTCAAGTATAACAGTTATTTTACTCTAAATTTGAAGCCATTTTCATGGCCAACTTTTTTTCATATCTTAAAAAGAATAAAATACCTAAAAAGGATTTTTTGACATCCTTAAATCAGTATAGAGATACTCAGTGTGGTTTTTTTATTTTTTTAATTAGAAATATAGTTTTATTATTAATTTTTATTTTAATAATAAAAATTAATAATAAAACTATAATAACAATACCTCAAAATGGTGGAAGCCTTTCTGAAGGAATAATTGGATCCCCAAATATAAAAGATTCTTCCTTTATAAATAAGGATATAAATAAGAGTTTAAGCGGCTTAATTTACAGTAGTTTACTTAAAAAAGATATAAACAATAATATTGTTCCAGATATTGCTGAATCTTATCAAGTATCTCCTGATCAAAAATCATATACTTTTAATATTAAAAATAATGCAAGATTTTCAAATAAAAAACCTGTAGAAGCAAAAGACATCCTTTTTACTTTTAATAAAATTAAAGAATCTGAAACAGATTCAATTAATAAAGATTTTTTAAATTCAATAGATGTAAAAATGTTAAACGAGAAAAGTATTGTTTTTATATTAAAAGAAGAAGATAAAGATTTTTTAAAAAAAATGACTTTTAATATCATGTCCGAAGAAAATATGACTTCTCTGGAAAATGAAACCATCCTTATAGGATCAGGTCCTTTCAGAGTAGGTTTTATAAAAGAAAAAGATGGTATTATAAAACAAATAAATTTGATAAAAAATAAACATTATTACTCATCAAAACCTTTTCTAAATGAAATAAATCTAAAATTTTTTGCTAATGAAGATGCCTTAAGTGAGGCCCTATTAAATAATGATATAGATTTTAGTTTTTATTTTTCAACAGACTCTATTGAAAAAAATAATAGTAAAAAATTATTTACAAAAAAAGTTCTCCTAGATAATAAAATTTCTTTATTCCAAACAAAAAATGATATTACCATTAGCGACCCGATCTTAATAGATACAATTAATTTGTATCTTGACAGAACTAAAATAATTGATAAATTAAGTTCTGGTTATGGACTATTTGAAGAAAGTAATTTAATCCCAATAACAAAATCTGAGTCTAATGAAAAACTCAAAAAAATAGGTTATGTTATAAAAAATGGTTTTTTAGAAAAAAATGGATCACCTATATTATATTCAATAGCAGTTGAGAATAGTGATTATTTTTTATCTTTAGCAAATTATCTTTCTAATGAATTAAACTATCTTGGAATTACTGTTAACGTAAAAGCATACGATTATGGGAAATACCAAGAAGGATTAGTATCTGGAGATTATAAAATAGTAATAACAGATGATAATAATTTAAAAAATTCAAATATTTATAAGAAAATATTAACCTTATATACAAAAAGTATTTTCTATATAGCGAATAAAAAAACAAATCTATCTATTCCATATAAGATTGAAAGTCTAAATGACAGGTACAACGACGTTAATCGTTGGTATACAAAAACTCAAAAAGTATGGAAAGTATTTAACAATAATAATTAAAAAATGGAACCAATAAAAAACACAGAAGTAAAAATAAATAAAGTAAAAAAATCTTTCAATAGAAGACCTCAATTTAACCGTGGACGTCGTCCACCTCACCCAGGTGCTCCCCTTGTTCCTGTTGATACTGAACTTAAAACATCTCATATTCCTGACGTAGCTCCTGGTGTAATAAGAGTTATTCCTCTTGGTGGAGTTGAAGAAATAGGAAAAAACATGACAGCAATAGAGATAGGAAATGATATTATAGTTATCGATGCGGGTATGTTTTTCTCAAATGAAAGTACTCCAGGAATTGACTATGTAATACCTAATACAAGATATTTAGAAGAACGTAAGGATAAGATAAGAGCTCTTATAATCACCCATGGACACTTAGATCATATAGGAGGTGTATCTTTGGTTTTGTCTCGTATAGGGAATCCTCCAGTTTATTCTCGTAATCTGACTGTACTGATGATGAAAAAACGTCATAGTGAATTTCCTCACTTACCAGCAATGAATGCTATTACTGTGGAAAAAGACGATAAAATAAAATTAGGAGAACTAAATGTTAGATTTTGGGGAGTAACACATACAATACCTGATTCTATGGGCATAATAATTGAAACTCCTTATGGTGACATAGTAACACCTGGAGATTACAAACTAGATCAAATTGATGGAGTAGTGAGTGAATCAGAAGAAAAAGAATATTCTCAATTTGATAATTCAAATAATCTTTTATTAATGACTGACTCAACAAATGTTGAAAATGAAGGTTTCGCACTAGCTGAGATAAAAGTTCATCAAGGATTGGAAGCTATCTTACATCGTATAAACGGCAGAATAATCATAGCTGCATTTGCCTCACACATAACTCGTCTTATTAAATTGATACAAATTGCTGAGGATATGGGCAAAAAGGTAGTTCTTGAGGGACGAAGTATGAAAACAAATGTTGAAGTGGCTATAGCTGCTGGTTTATTAAAACCAAATAAAGGTACACTTATTTCTGTTGAAGAAATGGAGAATTATCCTCCAAATAGAATTCTTGTTCTAATAACAGGAGCTCAAGGGGAAGAATTTGGAGCACTTAATCGTGCAGCAAATAAAACAAATAAAAAATTTGTTCTTAGAAAAGGAGATACTATTGTTCTATCTGCTTCTATTGTTCCAGGAAATGAGCGACCTGTTCAAGCTATGAAAGATGGCTTATCAAGACAAGGTGTTAAAATTATTAGTTTTAGAACACCAGGAGAAGAATTCGTACATGCAACAGGACATGGAAATAAAGAGGACATTAAATGGCTTCACAGAAAAATTAAAGAAAGATTCTTTATACCAATACATGGACACCATTACCATTTAGAACTACATAAAGAACTTGCTATTGAAATTGGTATACCTGAG
>JAYTQE010000061.1:0-1738 GCA_043746875.1 Minisyncoccota bacterium | reverse complement strand
AAATTAATATTGAATCAAAAGATGGAAGGGAATATTTTTTATTGTATTCTTTAGAAACAAAATCATTGTTTATTTTGTCTAGTAAAGAAAACTTTGAATTAATAGAAAATCATTTACCTGTATTTACAATTAATGGGAGATCTGTTGTCTTGGATGGAGCTTCAATTAATTTATTTCAAATTTTTTCAAGAAAAGAATTAAATAAAGCAAGTAGAAGAATTGGACAAAACTTAAAAAAAATAACAGCCTTTCAAGTTACCAACATAGGCCTCCTTGGGTCTAATGATAAAAATCAAAGATGGTAAAAGTATCCTGCACTAAAACGTGCAGGATTTTTTTTATTGCAAAAGTGTATAAGCTCCAATTATTGACGCCGTATCAGTTCTTAATGTTTTTGTTCCCAATCCTACAAATTTTACTTTATTTTTTTTGAATAAGTTTAAATCATTATCACTCCATCCTCCTTCAGGTCCAATGTACATAACCATTTCTTTTTTTTGAATTAGATCATTATTTGTAATATTTTTTGCTCCTATTTCAAAAACTATAGAAGGATAATTAAATTTTTTTAAACAATCTTCTAATTTCATTGGTTCATAAATAGTTACTTTTCTTGTTCCACCAGATTGTTCAAGTGCTTCATTGCTTATACTTTGTAATCTAGTAATTTTTACAGATTGTTTGACAGTACGATCACTCAATAGCGGAATTATTGACTCAACTCCTATTTCTGTTAGTTTTTGAACTATCATTTCAAATGTATTTCCTTTTACTATACTTATTATTGCTGTTAATTTTAAGCTTGGATTTTTTACTTTATTTATTGAAACTGTTTCTACTAATATATTATTTTTGTCTATATTTTTTATAGATATAACAATATCGTTACCATTGTTTATAAATACAATAAATTTTTCACCAATTTTCATCTTTAAAACATTGTTTACTTGGTGAACAATGTTTTTATCTGCAATTACCCAATTTTTTGATTGATCAATATGAGATATGAGGAATCTGTGTAGTTTTTTCATATTTTATGAGATTTAATAATTGATATATGTGGAATATATTGACTAGGAATAAAACTAAGTAAAGACAATAGCATAATTATAATTCCTACAATTTTTTGCATATTATGAGCAAGTAATTTTTTCCTATTTGTAAAAGCAATGAATGCAAGTACAAACCACCAAATAAGTGAACCAATAAAAAATCCTACAGCAATTTCTACACGACCTAGTAATGGCTGATCAATGAATCTAGTCATAAGCAAAGCTATAACTCCAAATGAAAAATAAGTAGAAGGGTTTGTTAATGCTAATACTGTTGAGCTTAAAAAATGTTTTTGCCAGGGAAGGTTATTATCTATGGTTTCTATAGGATTATTAAAAAACATACGTAATCCATATATAAAGATTATAATAGCTCCCCCTATGTGAAGTACACGAGGAAGATGTGTGAAGAAATACATACTATTATTTAGTCCCAGTAAAATAAAGATTGCAGCAAGTGTATCCAAAAAAACAATAGCCAAACCAGAAAAAATACCAGCCCTAAGACCAAATTGTGCTGTACGCCTCATTACTATTAATCCTACAGGCCCCAAAGGGATTGATATTATTATTCCTATAGTTATTCCTATAAGTAGGTTAAAAAAATCAAAATGCATATTATTGTTTGATTATACTAAAAATTTTCTTTTTTAATAGTAGATATTCAGCCCAAACAAAAATTAAAA
>JAYTQE010000060.1:0-4466 GCA_043746875.1 Minisyncoccota bacterium | reverse complement strand
GAATACTTTTTTCTAAATTTTTAGAAAGTGTCTCTACTGCTTCTTGTTTTCCTTCTGGTGTTTTTAGTTTTTCTTGCAAAAGTTCGTCTTCTAAAGATTGTAATTTTTCAGCTAACACCATTTCCACAGAATCGTAAGAAAAATTTTCTGTATCAACATTTATTCCAAGTGTCATCAATTTTTCTTTTAACGCGGAATCTGCCATTTTTAAATCCTCAACTTGTTCTTTAGATTTTTTATAACTCACAACTTCGAAGTCTTCGGTAAAATCTGGGTTAGTTGTAAGTTGATCAAGACTTTCAACACCAATAGTTTTAAGTGCCTCCTTGTTTTTTTCTATCAATGTATCTAGTTGAGTGGTTTCTTTTTTTATTTTACTTTCAGTTTCTGTTGAAAATTCTTTCATTCCTTTACCTGTTTTTTCGTCAGATTTCAATTCCAAAGAACCTTTAATTAGTTCAATTTGTGATTTTTGATTTTCAAGTTCTTTAATTCTTGAACGAATAGGCTCAAGTTCTTTTTCCTGAGATTTTTTATCCTCTTCTGCCTTAGTTTCTTGCAGATTTTGGGAAAGTTTTGATAGTTTTTCTTGAAGTGACATACACAAAAATATTAACATTTTAAGGATAAAAAATCCATAATTCGCCAAAAAAAAGAAAACCCTGCGCATTCCTCCCGCAAAACAAATACAAACACGGTGAGCGTTTCTTCGCAATGCCCACTGTTTGATTTTGAAAAAGCCATTTAGTTTGTTTTTGTGCGGGATAAGGGAGTCGAACCCTTCACCACAGTTTGGAAAACTGTTATTTTACCGATAAACTAATCCCGCATTTTTTAATTTTATCATACTATGAAAACTATATTTTCATATTGTCGGGGTACAGGGAATCGAACCCTGCCCTTGTCGCTACGCGCCACGGATATCTCCCAGATATCCGGACTGTGCAACTACTATCTTCAAAGCTGAGTCGGGGTGCAGGGAATCGAACCCTGCCCTTGTGTTCCCAAAACACATATACTACCGATATACTACACCCCGACTCAGCTTTTAAGATGTTAAACAGCACAATCCCCAAAACACATATACTACACCCCGAAGATGCTAGTTCTGGTATATTAACAGAAAATTATTATAAAATAAAGATATTAATACTAATTAATATCTAATGTTTCACATGTAACACTTCCCTCTCTATCAAAGGTAACAATTAATGCTTGAACTCTATAATCTTTAATATTTTCTACAAAATTATAATACTCAACTGATTTAAAAAACTTCCTAAGTTTGTTTTTTGTTAGGTTTTCTGCAGGATTAACAAATCCTTCTTTATACCCTGTTTTAACTTCAAAGAAGTAATGAATGTTATTTTTTTTAGCAATAATATCAATCTCTCCAAATTTATTAGAAACATTACGTTTTAACAAAATAAAACCTTGTTTTTCAAGAAAAATAACAGCTTCATTTTCTCCTATTTCACCTATTTTTTGTGTTTTTGATGTAAATTGTTTCACATGAAACATTTAAGTCTTATTTTTACAAAAAACTTAAATGTAGTTTAATTATATAGCTATTGTAACAAAAAGACACTATTAAAGACTTTACTTTTATGTCTTTTATCCCATGTACACACAGGTTTATCCACAGTTTTCATATAAAATAAGGTCTTTTATCCAACTTTTCTTTACTTTTGTCTAAGAGACATTTATAAAAAGAAAAAGTCCCTTATATAAGGGACTTTTTCTTTTACGATGTGCGGGTACAGAGAATCGAACTCTGGTCTCGTCCTTGGCAAGGACGCATTCTACCACTAAACCATACCCGCATTTTCTATTAAATAAAGATCTATCCATTTCAAAAGTATTAACTTTGCTTTTGTATCGTTTATTATAGTCATTCCGGTACCATATTGCAATTTATTTCTAGATTTTCTTTCTACAAACTGTGTTTTGTATACTTTAGTAAGTTGAAGTTTGTCTTTCCAGAAAGATTCTATAGTTTTATGGTCTAAATCATTATATGCAATAATCTCTAAACATATCCTTTCTTTTGAGTATTTTAAGTACTTTTGGCAAAATTTTATGAAAATAAGGTGTATTTTCCAATTAATATTAACAATTCTTATGTGTGATTTTGATTTATTATCACCGCAACCTATATAAAGTGATAACCCTGACACAAATAATAGGTCTTTTTTGTAATTTTCATAAAATAACAATGCATTATTTTCTATTTCTGAGTATTCCAATAATAGTACTTCTCTTCTCTTTTTATTAATCTCAACTATCCTTAATTTTGAATTTTCGGTATTTTTTGTAATATTTACCATTTTTACAACATCAAGATCTGAATATTCTTTAAACCAAACACTTAATGTACTTTTGGCAATGTTAAGTACTGAAGATATTTCCCTATAAGAATAACCTTCTTTTCTAAGCTTTATAGCCTTTTCTTTTTCTAAAGAATATTTTTTCGGCACAGTTACATATTAACACACAAGTACGCTTAAAAACTATACAAAGTCCCTTTTATTAGATATAGTTGTAATACTGCACCTATGGTGAAATGGATATCACAACGGTCTTCGGAACCGTTATTCTAGGTTCGAATCCTGGTAGGTGCACCAGAATAGTACTTAGTAACTTTTGACCAGAAACACAAAATTTATATATAAAACTATGTTATTAAAATCAAAAATTCCACAATTTGTTTCACATGTAACAATAAGGCTTCAAGAAGCTGGTTTTGAAGCATATTTAGTAGGTGGGTGTGTTAGGGATTTGTTAATGGAAAAAAACCCAAAAGACTGGGATCTGACTACTAATGCTAAGCCTCAAGAAATTGAATCAATTTTTAAGGAAATAAAAACAGTTTATGAGAATAAATTTGGAACAGTTACTATTATTAGTATACCAAAAGAAGAAGAGAATCGTACCGTTTCACATGAAACATGTACTGAAATAGTCCAAGTTACCACATATAGATCCGAATCTCACTACAGTGACAATAGGCACCCTGATAGTGTTTCATATGAAACACTACTAGATAAAGACCTAGAAAGAAGAGATTTTACTATGAATGCAATAGCTTGGGATCCTATAAAAGATAGTATAAAGGACATTTTTGGTGGTATAAAGGACATAAAGGACAAAACTATAAAATCTGTCCTTTATCCTGATAAACGTTTTGATGAGGACGCTCTTCGTATGTTGCGAGCAATAAGATTTTCTACTACACTTAATTTTGCAATAGAAAAAGAGACTCTTGCCTCTATAGTAAGAAATTCTGAGAAAATTTTAAAAATATCTTCAGAGAGAATAACAGATGAATTCCTAAAAATAATAGATTCAAAATCTCCGGCACTAGGAATAGATCTCCTACAAAAATCAAATTTATTAAGACATATGATCCCGGAGTTAGAGCAAGGTATAGGGTGTGAACAAAAAGGGGCTCATATATATGATGTATACAACCATTCTCTACACGCACTTCAGCATTCAGCTGATAAAAACTTTTCTACAGCAATCAGACTTTCTGCTTTGTTTCATGATATAGGTAAACCAACAACACGTAGGTATGACAAAATTAAAGATAAATATACATTTTTTGGGCATGAAGTAGTTGGAGCCAGGATGACAAAAAAGATACTCGACAGACTGAAGGTTCCACGTGAAACAAGTGATCTTGTCGTATCTATGGTTAGAAACCATATGTTTTTTTCTGATACAGAACAAATAACACTTTCCGCAGTTAGGCGAATCATTCAGAAGGTTAAACCTGAACATATTTGGGAATTAATGAATATTAGAGAATGTGACCGTGTTGGAATGAAAAAAACTGAAGCCCCTTATAGATTACGCAAATATCATGCCATGATTGAAGAAGTAATGCATGATCCAATATCAGTAGGTCAACTATGCATAGACGGTAGTTACATGATAGAAGTGTTACACATGAAACCTGGACCTCGTATGGGTTGGATACTACATGCATTACTTGAGGAAATTCTTGATACACCAGAACTTAACACCAAAGAAATTCTTACCGAAAAGATAAAGAAATTGGATATTCTTAGTGATGAAGAACTTAAAATAGTAGGCGAGAAAGGGAAAGATAAAAAAGAAGAATTAGAAGATGTAGAAATTAAAAAATTACACCAAAAACATGGTATAAAAAAAACCCTTTAAAAAGGGTTTTTTTATTAAATTGCTTCATCTGTATATTGATCATAGTCAATATCTGTCTCCATTAATCCATCTCTATTCATGGTCTGAACAAAAACTTTTTTTTGAAAAAACCTAGAAAAAAACTTATTAGATACAGAATGTAGACCAATTATAAGTGATATGATTGAAACAATAGCTACTGTTTTTTTTTCAATATTATCTCCATGGTCATCTGGAATAAGTAAGTAGGCTAATCCAAAAATAACAAAAAAGAGGAAGGGAAGAACTTTTTTTCTCATATA
>JAYTQE010000059.1:0-1872 GCA_043746875.1 Minisyncoccota bacterium | reverse complement strand
GACAAATCTTCAGCCATACGTTTAGTAAGTGTTGTTACTAGTACTCTACCTCCTTTTTTAATTTCTTTTTCAGCTTCATCAATAAAATCTTGTACTTGTCCTTTATGATTTTTGTTTTCAATAATAGGTCTAATCTCTACTGTAGGATCAACTAAACCTGTTGGCCGAATAATCTGTTGGACTATTTGAAGTGAATTTTCTTTTTCATAATTACTAGGGGTAGCAGATGTAAAAATAACTTGACCAATAGACTTCTCAAATTCATTAAATTTAAGAGGCCTATTATCTTTTGCACTAGGTAATCTAAAACCAAATTCTACTAATGTATTTTTACGCGAAGCATCTCCTGCATACATACCATTTAACTGAGGAATAGCTACATGGCTTTCATCAATAACTGTTAGGAAATCTGGGCTTCCATCAGACTTGTGAGGAAAGTAAGAAATAAGAGTTTCTGGTGGCTCTCCTTTTAATTTGCCAGACATATGTCGAGAATAATTTTCTATTCCAGAACAATACCCCATCTCTCTTATCATTGCCAAATCATATGTTGTGCGTCTTTTAATACGTTCAGCTTCTAATAGTTTTCCCTCTTTTTCAAATTTTTTTAATTGTTTATTAAGTTCGTCTTTTATGTCTTTTACGGCACGATCTTTTTGATCTCCATTGGTAATAAAATGCTTCGCAGGAAAAATAAAAATACTATCTTCATTGTTCAAAATTTTTGATGATACTGGATCAATTTTTAGTATATCCACTATCTTTGAGCCTAAAAATTCAATTGCATAAACAATTGTTTCTGAAACTGGCATAACTTCAACCTTATTTCCAAGTGCCCGAAACATACCAGGAGAAAGATCTGCTGGTGTTCGAATAAAATGATTCTCTACTAATTTTTTCATTAGATCAGTTCTTGATATATTCATATCTTTTGATAATTTCAAATTTACTCTTTCATATTCAATAGGAGATCCTAGTCCATAAATACAAGATACCGATGCTACTATTATTACATCTTTTCTACTAAGAAGTGCTTGTGTTGAAGCGTGTCTTAATCTATCTATTTCTTTATTTATTTGAGCATCTTTTTCTATAAAAGTATCTGTTGTAGGTAAATACGCCTCTGGTTGATAGTAATCATAATAAGAAACAAAATAATGAACTGCATTATTTGGAAAAAATTCTGCAAATTCACTAGCCAACTGAGCAGCTAAAGTTTTATTATGGGCGATAATAAGAGTAGGTTTTTGTATTTGATTAATAACATTTGCTATTGTAAATGTTTTTCCTGTACCTGTAGCACCAAGAAGAGTTTGCATTTTATCTCCTCGTTTTATTCCATATACTAATTCTTTTATAGCACCTGGTTGATCTCCTGCAGGAGTAAAGTGCTTTGATAATTCAAATTTTTTCACTTAATTAATCTACCATATAAAAACTATAATTTAAATTTTTAGATTTTCTATTTCATAATCATTTAATTTATAAAGCTGAGATACTATATTATAAGTAAACAATGAGCCAATTATAGTCATGATAAAAACATAAAAAAATGCTCTCCTTAAGATAAACATATTTAAATTATATATTAAAATTATTTAATATAATATCCTTCTATAAATTTTTTTTTAAATTCAAAAAAATTATCATTGAAAATACTTTCTCTAATGTTTTCTACTAACCTCAAAATAAAGTGCAAATTATGAATAGATGCAAGTGTTGATGCTGTCATTTCATCTGCCCGAAAAAGATGTGCTAGATAAGCTCTAGTATGATGCTTGCAAGTATAACATTCACAGTTATTCTCAATTGGATTAAAATCTTTTATAAATTTAGCATTACGAATATTTAAACGACCACCATGAGTATGCA
>JAYTQE010000058.1:0-1829 GCA_043746875.1 Minisyncoccota bacterium | reverse complement strand
CTTTACGAGTGATATTCTACTTTATTTATTATACGCTTGCTGTAATTAGGAGTTGGAAGAAGACGAGGAGGAAAAGGAGTTCGAGGAAGAAGAAGAAGTAATTATTATTGATTCTTCTGATGTCGACATAGAGGAAGAAGAAGACGAGGAAGGAGATTACGAGATTATTCAGACAGAATCTCGCCGAGTGAATTTAGGCCAAATAAAAGCAGTAGGTGTAGGGGAGTTTGACAACAGAGTAAGCGTTTAAAATGATGTTATTTGATTTTTGTAATTCACCAAATTTAGAGTAGTGATCATTTGAACTTCTTTTAAGTCCTGATTCTATTTTTTCTCAACTCTTATTTTGTATTCTTACTTTTTTTTATCGAGACTATTGACTCGAAAGTAAATGATACTTTAAGGTTCGTTTGCAATTTGTTGGATGAAGAAGAAGAAAGGGCAAGTCTCAAAGAAAAGCTTAAAGTAAGTTTTATTTTATTTTCGTTGTATTTTGGGCATTATTGCAATTTAACATTTGTTTTTTCGTTTTCCAAATAGATTGAGTTTGATAGACTTCGAAACGATCTTCTTCATAGAAGTAGGGACTGTGATCCATGTACTGCTGATCGCGGAAACAATTTTTATTGTAAAGATAAGGTGACCCTTATCGTATTATATAATTAATGTGTTTCATTTAAGAATCTTAATATTTTATTATAATAATAATTATTCTTTGTTTTGATTTTAGATTTTAGAAACCCCAACTCTTAAATGTAGCAATAGAAGCGAACATGAAAGGAATATGAATGGCCTCAGCAATAATACTATGAAGAAAATTTTGGTTTCAAGTCATTCGGTAAATAATAATATGTCTTAACAGGATTTAATATGATATTTGATGTTATTATCTTATATGATCTAATCCGATATAATGTAATGTTATATAATATAATTTCTCATAATATCATATGATTGACTATGACATGATTACGTTTTAGATAGTATTACGTAGTTGAAGACGATACTGTAAAACAAAAAATTTTATGTTTTAGTTTGATATGCTATGATTAAGCGTGATCTAATATGAATGAATTTGATACGAATTATATCAACTTTTTGGTTTTTTTATTTAATTACGAATACTTGTTAAATACTGAAAAATCTAGGAAAAAGTGGACGATTTTAGTGAACTCAATATCGAAGAGGCAACAAATGGATGTGTGGTAGGTTGATTCGATATTGTTAGTTTGTCGGCTCTTTTCCTTGATTTCTTATTTATTTTCAAACTTTTTTTCTTGTAGGTAACTTATCTTGAGAATAGATTACGCTTTATTTTGTCTAACGAAGGGGAATTACTTCTGGCCATTACTCGTGAGCTTGGTTGTAACAATCAGCTCTCCAAGATTCAAGATAAGAAGTGCAAATCTTTCCTATCATATAAGAGTTTAGTCGAAGACAATGCTGTTATTGACGATCTAGTAAGTTTCTTTTGTTTTCTTCTTAACACACCAATGCTTTAGAAATCATTGTACTGATATTTCATCATTTTAATTTAATTAAAATTTAGGTAATTGACCGTTACTTCGAGTTAATGCAACATGATGAAACATATAAGAAAAAAGTGAGTGTTTTTATGACATGCCACTGCTTCACTGGCACCGATTGCGGAGATTCTATTTTAGTCGATCGTGCAGCTCTTATAACTATTGAAACGAAATTCATTATTGTTCCTTTTCATATTGGTGGGAATCATTGGTGTTTGGTAATTTGTGATATTGCTAATAACATTCTCTTATATTTTGACTCGATATATAAGTATGATTCGAGATCTGGGTCTCCTTCCTGTG
>JAYTQE010000057.1:0-1766 GCA_043746875.1 Minisyncoccota bacterium | reverse complement strand
TAGTTGGAAAACAGTTACTCATAAAGAAGTTTCTAAGGAAGAAGCCTTGAAATACTATTCTGGAAATATATTCAAAACTGAATTAATAAATGAAATATCAGATCGTGGAGAAAAAATAACTCTATACACTATGGGAAACTTTGTAGATTTATGTCGAGGTGGCCACATTGATGATTTAAGCGTTATTGATCCTGATAGTTTCAAACTTGATCGTATTGCTGGGGCTTACTGGAAAGGTAATGAAAAAAATCCAATGTTAGTTCGTATTTATGGACTAGCTTTTGAATCAAAAGAAAAATTAAATGAATATGAAAATCTACGCATAGAATCAGAAAAAAGAGACCACAGAAACGTTGGAGAAAAAATGGATTTATTTTATTTTGATGAGTCAATAGGTAAAGGATTACCTATTTGGCTTCCTAATGGAAATATAATAAAAGAAGAATTAGAAAAATGGGCAAAAGAAACAGAAGATGCTTGGGAATATCAAAGAGTTACCACTCCTATAATAACAAAAGAAAATTTATTCTATACATCAGGACATTTACCTTTGTACAAAGATAGTATGTATTCCCCTATAGTGATTGAAGATGAAAATTATTATATAAAACCAATGAATTGTCCTTTTCATCACAAAACTTTTGCTGCTAGACCAAAAAGTTATAGAGATCTACCTATAAGATTAGCTGAATATGGATGGTGTCATCGCTATGAAGATTCTGGATCATTATTTGGACTTATGCGTGTACGTGGAATGCAGATGAATGACGCTCATATATACATTCAAAAAGAAAAAGCAGTTGAGGAATTTGTACAAGTTATTAAACTTCATGAATATTACTACAAAGCTCTTGGTATAAATGATTACCATATGGAATTAGCTCTTCGCGACCCCTCTAATATGACTAAATATCACGGCAATGAACAAGATTGGATTGATGCTGAGAATATGACCATAGAAGCTATGAATATATCAGGTGTCCCTTATAAAATAGTTCATGAAGGAGCTGCATTTTATGGACCTAAAATGGATTTTCAAATACATTCATCAATTGGTAGATCTTTTACAGCTTCAACAAATCAACTTGATTTGTATATGGGAAAACAATTTAATCTTGAATATACAGACAAAGATGGCTTTAAAAAAACTCCTGCTATTATCCATAGAGCGCCCCTTGGGACACATGAAAGATTTGTAGGTTTCTTGATAGAACATTTTTCTGGCAACTTTCCAACATGGCTTAGTCCAATACAAATAGCTATTATCCCTGTTGGAGAAAAACACCTTCAAGAAGCTAATAATTTAGCTAAAGATTTTAAAATGAATAATATAAGAAATACTATTTATTTTGACAATAATTCCCTTGGCAAAAGAATTCATATATCAAAAACAATGAGACCTCCTTATATACTAATACTAGGAGATAAAGAAATTGAGTCTGGATTATTAACTATTGAAACAAGACAAGGAGAGAAAATTGAAATAAAAAAAGATTTGTTGATAACAAAAATAATTATAGAAATAAAAAACCGTACAAATATTTAAATACCTTTCATATTTTTTAGAAAAAGTATTTTAGTAATCCTTATTTTATAATATCATCTTTCGTCTGGAAAAATTTTGTAAGTTGAATCTTTATTTAAAATTTCAATTTGATGAGATGTTTTATATTCTGATATTTCGATCTTTTTTTCTTCTACTCCTAATTTCTTTTTTAAAATCCTGATTCTACGCCAAGAATACCAAGGGATAAAATATAATATTA
>JAYTQE010000056.1:0-8531 GCA_043746875.1 Minisyncoccota bacterium | reverse complement strand
ATAATAAATTCTGGATGTCCAAGTTGTTATTCGCCAAATATTATGCCTTATTCTGCATATATAGGAGCAATTATGTTAATAATAGGATTATTATCTTTTATTATATATCCTATTATTACCTCTATTCGATTGCTTAGGAATAAATAATTTAAATTTAGTGTAGATAAGGTAGTTTTGAGAGTGTATGTTTGTGTATGAAAAAAGCCAACTCTGTTAAGAGATGGCTTTAAAGTTACGCTAGTGACTTTTCTATTTCAATCAGTTTCTTAACACCATCATAAAGCTGTTGATAGATTTCTCTTTCTGTAACTCCAAGACGACGCTTATTTGAAATATCGTATATTCCATCAGAAGATTCTGAGTGCTCTCCGTGAACTCCACGAATAGAGAGACCTAGTGTGCCACAAATTGCATTGAAGTTTTCACTTGCTGAAAATTTAGGAATTCTTATATGCACTGAAGCGCGCATAGCTGTTCCTAGATTTGTAGGGCAGGTTGTGTAAAAACCACGAACATCATCGAAAGCAAATGTTATATGCTCATTGATATAATCAAGCGCTGTTGAGAGTCGAGTAAATACCTCGGCAATATCAGCACCTTGTTGCATGCTAATAATACGCATACTGTCTTCTTCTGAAATCCACACAAGGAACTTTTTATCCTCTGAAAAGAATATTCCTCTGTTTTTTGGCCAATCACGGTTAACACCTACACTTTCCAAGAAACGGTCTCCCTGTTTAAAAAGGAAATGATCTTCAACTAGCTTCTGGCGAGTCTCTTCGGACATACCATCAAGTTCGTAATAAGTTCCTTTTAGTGCACCCGGAAGTGTTGAAAGTGTTTTAATAATTTCTTCTTCCATACTGGCACGATCAGCTGAACTGATAGCAGAAGGAAATGCATACTTTGCAAAGTTTCTCCCTACACGAATTCTAGTTGAAACAACATACTCCCCTTTTGGGTCAAGATTTTCAATAAGAAGACCTATGAGTGAAAAAACACTTTTGTGACCAGACATCTCGTAGTTATGGTAATCCATGATTACAGGGTCAAATATTGGTGCAAGCATCGTGTATGACTCAGGGTCTCCTGCGTATACTCCTATGCTTGAATCAGGATTATCTAATCCAGACTGAATAGACTTTTCAGCTGTCCATCCGTGAGGAGTAACAACATCTTTCAATTTTTCTAGTACTTCAGGAGTACAGTGCTTTTTCATTAACATGTTTTCGTTTGTTTTAATTTGTGACATAAGAACAATAGTTTACAGTGAATTTTGAAATAATACTATTCTATATAGCTAATTTGTCAATTAAACAACAAAATAAAGCCTTGTGAACCACTTAAGTATTTAATATTGTATTTCGAACATCCAAGTGCGGAGCAATTACTTGACTTTTTTTAAAAAATATGTTATTGTTTAAATAGTTCTTTCTGTACAGAAAGATTGTCTTATGGCTCCAGAGTATTCTTTATCCTCTGTAAAACGCATAAAGAGTTCCTTAAAATTCATCGTACGATGTCAAAAACAATCCAAATTACAAACGGACCCTCAAGAGAGGAACTGTTTGATGGTTTACGCCTTTTATCCGAAAAAAGGATGACGCCTCTCTGTTTTGTAAAAGAATCACAAGAAAAGTATGTTGCAGCATTTCTTAGCTCTATTGAAGCGGAGGATGGAAGTGGTCAATCATGGAATCTTGTGATTTCACTAAACAGCAAATTTCTTTCTGATGAATTCTTTACAAAATCAGAAAAAAAAGAGTTCGGTGTAATAGCAAAAAAAGTTGACTTTAGTTTCTTTAGACAACTTATTGAAGAAAGATACCCTATACCTGAAATGAACAAAGATTTAGTTAGAGTAAAAGCATACTACTCTAGCAGAACTCGAAAAGGGGTAATAACGATTGAGTAAGACTGATTGTACACATTATGAACCCATCATTTTTGACGGGTTCTTTTTTTATTCTAAAAAAATTATTCGAACATCGTCCCAAGTGCGGAGCCAGTTAGGGGTACTAGCAAGTTCTAGTACCAAATTAAACGGAGAAGCTATTGTAAAATATAGCTTTTTCTCTTTTACAGTCGGGTTCTGAAGTATGTAATTCAAAAACTGTCTTTTTCTAGCAGGTTCAAAACTATTATCAAAAATTGTTTTAGCTCTGCGTGCTACAGAAATCACTGTGGCAACAGTATTTTGGTATTCATAATCTGCTTTACTATGCTCTGACATTTCAATTTCAAGTAGTTGCATTTGCTCTTGAAGTTCTTGATGTTTCTTGTCATAGGTATCCTTAGTAATTCTAAGTACCCCTATATAAGGCCAGGGGTTAGTTTTCTGTCTATGAGTGGTGGCTTTCTACCAACAAACCTCAGGTTTTTCACCTATCTTCTCTTCTAGGTATTTCTTAACTTCATTATATCCACCGATCTCGTCCACTAAGCCGAGCTCTTTTGCTTTTTCACCTAATACAGTAGATCCATCAGCTATAGCTCTGACCTTCTCTATTGGTAGGTTTCGGTTAGTAGAAACTACTTGGATGAAGTTCTCATGCACAATCTTGAGATCTCTTATGAAAATGTTTCTCTCTTCTGGTGTTAATGATTTGTCTGGATTTCCACTGTCCTTGAACTTACCTACACTTAGCTGAATATAATCTAGTCCTTCTTTTTGATTCTTTTTTACATTATCCAAATAAGACATAGTTACTCCAATACTACCAACATCTGAATTCTTTGATGCAAATATACGATCAGCACTACTAATAGCCCAATAAGAGCCAGATGCACCTATGTTTCTTATCCTTGCTATTACGGGCTTTGTAGCCACTTTTATAACATTATCTATCTCTTCTCCAGCTACGGGAGAACCTCCGCTAGAATCAACTTCTATCAAGATAGCCTTAATATTTGGGTCATTATCTGCTTGTCCAATAGCGTAAACAATATCTTCGCTTCCAACTGCGTCTACATAGTCCTCTATCCTGTTGTCATCACTATCAGCTATTACATACGTATACAGAGATCCATAAATAGAAACACCAGCGACATTGCAGCCTTCAAAAGTATTTCCCTGCCTACTCAAGTTAGACGGAGTAGTATTTTCCCAACTTAGGTAGTCATACGCATAATTGCTCAAGAGACTTATGCCGAAGAAGAATATGGCAAAAAGAACGACTTTTTTAAGCTTGTATTTATTGCTGAAACTACATACTCTTTGCTCCATGTCTTCCATATATAAATAGTATTATACCAGTCTTATGTACTAGTAACTATTGCTGTACATAATAGTGTTTTGGGTATGAAAAAAGCCATCTCGTTGCGGAGATGGCTTAAGTTTGCGTGAATATTTTACCAAGGACTACCATATATCATATGGTAAATTAGTCCTGAAAAAAAGAACAGTGCTGAAATTAATCCAAAAAATACTACTGCAGTATCTTTTTTGCCAAGCTGTTTCTTAACATAGACACAGATATTGCAGTACAGATACCAGCACCCCCAAACATCATTACTAAATAAAGCAATTGATCTATCTGGGAATCTATAATTACAAGCTCAACACTAGATTTAGTTGTTAACGTATAGACAGCTACGACTACTAATGTCAGAGCTAACATTCCGAACATGATTCCGTAAAACAATTTTAAAAATTTCATTTTTTATATTTTAAGGTGATTTAATCTGATATTAGTATAGCACAAACACCTTGACTTGTCAATCTAAATGTGCTATTATAAACCTAACAAAATAGCTCTTTAAATCAAGGTTTTTAGTTGTTTGATTGTTGGGTCTTCCCTGTTTCTATTGGAGATAGAGATGACTCAATAATTTTTAAACAATTAAATAACAACAAATATGTTAGCGCTAAAAGGTAGAAAATGCAGAGTAATATGGGATCATGGTCAAAACGATTCCAAAGTAGAAAAAGTTATCCTTTCTTCAGGGGAAACAGTTATTCCTGTAGAGAAAGATAAGATTAAAACTTGGGAAAGTTTGGATAATTTTCTTTTTAAAAATCACAGATCTGAGTTAACCTTTTGGGGAAAATTCTGTCATGTGATGAATATGTAAGTGTTTTTCATCACACAAACCCCCGATTTTTTTCGGGGTTTTTTATTTCAAAATTTTTCGAACATCATCCCAGGTTCGGAGCATTTTTCTAGGTCTTATTTGTAGGGGTTATTTTAAATATCCTTGTAGAGGTTCAAACCTGATATAATGTATTTATGAATGTAATACTTTTAGACCGCGATGGGACAATAATCAGGGATCCTGAAGATGAGAGAGTAGATAAAGAGGAAAAAATTGAATTATTCCGTGACAGTATTGATGCTCTGAAGTATCTTGCAGAAAACAATTTCTCAGTTATTTTAATTACCAATCAAGCAGGAATTGCAGAAGGTAAGATAAACACAGAGGACTTTAATAGGATTAATAATAAAGTTCTTGAAATACTTTCTCCTAGTGGAGTTAACGTATTAAAAACATATATGTGCCCTCACGCACCTCTAGATAATTGCGAATGTCGAAAACCGAAGCCGACAATGCTACTTGAGGCTATCAAAGATTTTAATCTTGCTGCTAAGAATTTATACATGATTGGCGATCGAGAATCTGATATAAATGCAGGAATTAACGCAGGAACCAAAACCATTTTGGTAAAAACAGCTAATGTCCCCGTTGTCGCTGAACAAGCAAATTACACCGCTCTTAATCTTTTAGATGCTGTGAAATATGTTATCAGTAACTCAAAATAGATTTTCGAACATCGTCCCAGGTGCGGAGCAATTTTTTGAAGCTTATTTTGTAATGGTTATTTTTGATACCTCTCTAAAAGTTCGAACCTGGTATAATAAAAGAATGAAATTTGAACTTAAGATAACTGACAAACTTTCACTTGTAATACCTAAAATAGAAGACTCTCAAGATATCTTTAATGCTATTGATACAGACAGAAATCATCTAAAAGAATGGTTGCCATGGGTTGATAAAACTATCTCTATTAAAGATACAGAAGAGAACATCTTAAAAAGGATTGATGAATTTGAAAAGAAAGAAGCCGCCTCTTTTTATATCGTATATGAAAACCAATTTATTGCATCAGTTGGATTTATTAGTTTAGATACTATAAACAAACAAGGGGAAATAGGATACTGGATACTTTCTGGTTTTCAAGGTAAGGGGTTGATGACCGAATGTGTACGTGCTTGTATTAAGTATGGTTTTGAAGAATTAAATCTAAACAAGATTGTAATTAAGTGTAGTAGTGAAAATATAAAAAGCGCAGCAATTCCAAAAAGACTAGGATTTACTCTTGAAGGAACCTTGCGTCAAGAAAGAATTAGGAACGGAACTTTCCACGACACCTTAGTCTTTGGTCTCCTAAAAAGCGATTGGTAATAATACCTAACACATTCTTAAACTTATTCGAACATCCAGGTCCGGAGCCTCGTAAAAATCTCATCTTTTTGATATAATGAACAAAACCTTAGTTTGTAATACCTTATTATTCAAGTAGTCACAGTTTATAATATCTAATTAAATTATTAGAAAACATTATAAATAAATTTATGAAAAATAAAACTTTAATATTATTATCAATTTTGTCGTTAGTGGTTGGTTTTGTGGGAGGACAGATTTTCCAACCCTCTTCAGCATTCGCTAAAGACAACGACCACGATGGTGTGGTTGACTCAATTGACACAGACGATGATAACGACGGTATTCTTGACGTGAACGACGTTCAATCGATAGACCATGACAATGACGGTCAGAATGATGATGTGGACGATGATGATGATAATGATGAAATAGATGACGACAAGGACGACGCAAAATTAGACCATGACAATGACGGTATTCTTGATGAAATCGACATAGACGACAACAGCGATGAAAAGACTGATAGCTTAGAGAACAATGGTAAAGATGATTTAGACAAAGACGGAGTAGAAAACGAAGATGATCAGGATATAGATAATGATGGCGAGTTGAATGCCAAAGATAAAGACGATGATAATGATGGAAAGATAGACGAAAAGGATGAAGATGATGACGCTAACGATGTAAAAGATCAGGACGAGTAATCATAGTTGAATAAAAAGGATAATATCCTCATTTCCACAAAGGACTCTCTACACGAGAGTTCTTTGTTTTTAAAATAACATTTCGAACATCGTCTCAGGTGCGGAGCCCTTTTTTGAGACTTATTTTATATGGGTTATTTTTGATACCTTTTGTGAAGTTCAAACCTTTGTTATTATGACCTTATGATATTAATAGATGTAAGAACAAAAAAAGAATACAGTGAAAGCCACATCTCCGATGCTTTATTGCACGACGTCACAGAAATGATGCAAGGCGTTTTTCCTGATATTGATAAATCTGAAGAAATTACCTTATATTGTCGGTCTGGAGGTAGGTCATCTATAGCAAAAATCCTCATGGAAAAAGTTGGATTTAAAAAAATAACAGATGCTGGCTCTATTAACAATTTAAGATAGTCAGTCGAGCCACGACTTCGTTGACACTTCGCCGGACTGCCATTTGTATTTAATCTGTTGTAATACTATTTTACTCTACGCATCATATTTTTGTTCTTGTCTCTTTTTAACATGAGGTATGCGTGGTACGATAACTGCGATTAGCCCCGACAATGCAGCAATCACATAAAAGCCGAAACCGATAGACATACCAATAGCACCAGCAAACCAGATACTCGCCGCAGTCGTTAGATTTTTTACGTTTGCACCTTCCTTTAAGATAAGCCCCGCACCTAGAAATCCAATACCTGTTACGATCTGCGCTGCTATACGAGACTCCGAAGCTGGGTCTACAATACTTGAGAGGTATGTAAAGAGCATGGCTCCAGATAAAACAAATATGTGTGTACTAATTCCAGCATCCTTCCCTCGACTCTCACGTTCAGCGCCAATAATATAGCCCAAAATAATTGAGAGTACTAAATTCACTATAAATATAAGTTCCATGTTCCCAAATAATTCACTCATAGAACAAGTATAGCATTTCGAACATTCACTTGTGGAACCATATGTATACTGTATATAAATATACATACATCATACATAAAAAATACATTCCTAGATACACTAATTTAATGCTTACATAAAAAGATAGCTTTGGAAGTGTATGTTTGTATATGAAAAATTAAAACTATTCAATAACGGTTATGGTTTTAATCTTTTCATGATGACCATCGTTTTCGGGTATTATTTTAGTTAAAGAGAATAAAGTTCCCCAAAAAATAAAAGCTAATATGCAAGCTACGATTATCTTTTTTATAGATATCTCTGATCTGTGGTCTCTATATATAAAAGCTAGATAACCAATGAATAATCCTATTGGTAATAAAAATGAAGCAACTATTGGGCCATCTAAATAGTGCTGAGTTGCACCACTAACCATACCTGTACCAATAGAAACTATTACAGACACAAGGATAAACTTAAATAGTTTATTTATTTTTTCATTTTTATGGTCTAGTAAAATTCCCCATATAAATAAAGTGATACCAATAATAATCAAAAAAACATATCTTAGATAATGTCCTCCTAATGTGCCTATGTGAACAATAGATCCAGAAATGAGACCAATCCCAACATATCTGAACATGTGAGATGCGAATAAACTATTCGAACTTCTATTGTTTTCTAATTTTTCCATCTGCATATACTAACATAAACTTATTCGAACATCGTCCCAGGTTCGGAGCCAGTTTAATTCAATAGGACAACAACCTCATTATTCCCAAATTCTTTGGCAATATCTAAAGCAGTCCGTCCAGCTTTATCTTTGAGGTCGGTTTTTGAGTTACGAGACAATAAAATTTTTACCATTTCTGGAAGATTTCTGCTTGCGGCATAATGTAAAATTGAAACACCATCTTGATCCTGTACATTATTATCAGCATTTTTTTCTAAAAGAAACCTTACTACTTCTTTTTTGTTAAACGCCACAGCAAGCATTAACGGTGTCGCATTACCTGGATTAGTTTTTATATCTACTGGGATTCCTTTTTCAATCAACCACGAAGTAGTTTCTAAGTCTCCGTATGCCGCGGTTTTATGAAGTAGGCTTTCACCTGCTCTGTTCCTCTTAAGTAGAAGATGAGGGTTTTGCTCTAAAACTTTTTTAAACTTACTAGACGCTCCTATAAGGAAGAGCTTGAAAGGATCATTTATAAGAAATTCAATTAATTTAGCCATAGACTGATTATACATATAAAATTATTTTTCGAACATCGTCCCACACTCTGAGCCATATACTGTATATAGAAATACAATTAAATATTGTATAATTTAACTATGAAAAAATTTATTTTTAAACAATTACTATTTTTAGTTATTTCAATATTTGGTTGGTTAATTATGTCTGGGAAAATTCTCCGTGACTTTTTCGGTTCTCCTAAAATAATAAATTCTGGATGTCCAAGTTGTTATTCGCCAAATATTATGCCTTATTCTGCATATATAGGAGCAATTATGTTAATAATAGGATTATTATCTTTT
>JAYTQE010000055.1:0-9266 GCA_043746875.1 Minisyncoccota bacterium | reverse complement strand
ATAATAAATTCTGGATGTCCAAGTTGTTATTCGCCAAATATTATGCCTTATTCTGCATATATAGGAGCAATTATGTTAATAATAGGATTATTATCTTTTGAAGATAGTCCCATAAGTACCCTTGTTCTCAATTAGGTTTTTCATCATTTCAAATACAATATCAGTATCAACATTTCCTTTCTTGTTGCATATCATAATAATCTCAGTAAAAGAATAAAATTTTTTATTCTTTTACTGAGATTTCATAAATAGTATATAATAATCATTATGGATGTATTTTCTAATTTTATTATTAAAATTTTGACTGAAATATCACCATTCCTTCAAATGGTAGGGATTTCAGCTTTTTCATACGCAGAAGGTTTACCTATTATAGGTTCAATTCTACCTGGAGGAACAGTTGCATTACTTGCTGGTAGCTTGTCAGTTACTGGTGTATTTTCACCATATTTGGCATTTGTTGTTATTGCTGTTAGTAGTTTTTTTGGTGATATGACAGGTTTTTTCTTAGGTAAAAAGTTTAAAGAAAAACTATGGATAAAGAAAATTGTAAATAGTGAAAAACATCAAAAATCCTGGGATTTATTTGATCGACATCTGGCTATAATAAGTATTTTTGGTAAACTACTTCCGGTTATACGTAGTACTCCTTCTCTATTTGCTGCAGTAAGAGGGGTGAGAACTAGGAGATATATGATCTACAGTCTCCTAGGTTCATTTTTGTGGGCTTTTGCGGGTGTATTCTTGGGTAAATTTTTAACCCAATTTTTAGGTAAAAATGCTATCTTAATTATTTTTGGAGGCTTAATTTTGTCAGTAGTCATTGTACTATTTAAACAAATCATAAAATCTAAGAAAAATTGATAACTAACAATTTGTATATAAATGTTAATATATATTTATTTTATGAAACTGTATAATATGAGAATTATTTTTTATAATAGTTATCCAGTATTTTATTCTCAAGTTGATCAAGAGTTTTATTGATAATCTTTAATGAATTTTTTATATCAGATATATCCACTATCTCATTCTCTATTTCTTTTTTATTTTTTTTATTTAATCTTTTTTCTCCTCGTAATTCATAAAGAATAATTTCATTAATGAAAAAACTTAAGGCAAATTATTCATAAAATGAAAATATTAATTTGCTCTCTTTCTTTTATATTCATGGACGAGAATAACAAGTGCTGCTATTGATAAAGCTGCATTTTTAATTACAAATTCTCCTTCAAGAGACAATACTGGAAATACTGGTTTAAAAACAACATTCAAGCCAAAAATAAATGTTGAGAAAGTTCCTAATAAATGAAGGATTAATATAGTATGAATCAATAAAAGATACCTATTAATTATTAGAGATAAACCTATCAACACTTCTATGACACCAAGGGTGACAAGCCCCGCGCCTTCCGCAAACCAAGGAACTATTGAATAATAAATAAGATCAAATACTGGATTAAATCCTAAAATTTTAAGTATACCAAACCAAATAAAAATAACTGAAATTGACCACCTAAGGAGTTGGATCAGGACGTCTTCATACTTTTTAGAATATAAAAAATTCATTACTAATTATAATACCAAAATTTAGTACAAATTTCACTAGGTTTGGATTTAATTAAAGGACTTTTTTACTTACTCTCTCTTATTATAAACTAATCAAACTGTATTACATAAAAAGACTTATCTAACAATTCTGGTTGTTTTTCAACCCAATCCTTTAAGTTTGGTTTTCTAACATAAGTAACGGTCTTTTCAATAAATCTTCCTGTTGGTTGTCTGTCTTGTCCTTCTGTATATTCTTCAAGTCTTAAAATGTCTCCCTCTGTAATATCAAAATCAGCAAGTCTAATTTCAAACTTCTTTTTACCAGAAAGAATCATATCAAACCATACTGGGTCTATTTTTTTAGTTATTACTACCATATAAGACTATTTTAACAGATAATACTTATTCGAACATCCAAGTTCGGAGCAATATACTGTATATAGAAATCTACTAAAATTTAATCTTATTTAAACGATGCCATATATAATAAGCTATAATTGTTACTATCCAAAATATTAAGAAAACAAAAACAAACCCTGATTTATATCCTAAAATATTTAAATCATTTGTTGGATAATAAATAAGAAGTATTACAACAATAAATATGCTGCTTAATGAGATTAAACCTCTATTAAGTGATGGTTGAATTTTTAAACCAATAAATTTTAACAATTCAATAATTAAATATATTACCAAACTAAATATTCCAAAAAATTTCATAAGATCTTTTTCATCAAAAGTACCGTTTACTGTATTTAATATGCTATATAAAAAAGGAACATTTTTTAATCCTGTATTAATAAAACTAGAAAAAGCAGTGGAAATAAAAACTATAGCACCAACAGTTGGTATTAATACCCAAGAAAGTACAGAAGATTTTATATATCCAAAAATTATTCGTAAAACATATAAAAATAAATTATACATTAATCTAATTATATATTACTTGTAACCCTTAAAACATTCATAGTTTTAATAAATTATTTTGCTGGACATTTCGTGGTTACAACGGATGTATTGGTATCTTTTGCTGTGCCTGTTGAATCTATGCAGAAATAACCACCCATTTCAAGCGGAGCAGAAATAGCATATTCTTCATTTTTATCAAAACAAATTGGCTTGTACTTTGATTCCTTGAATAATTCTTGAGTATTAATGAAATTAGTAAAATTTTTTGATTTACAAAAACCAATATACGAATAATTATTACTGTCATAATAAATTTCTGCTTCGGGTCGCATTCTAGTTAATATTGTTTTTATAGAATCATCACCACCCTTTTCTTGAGCTCTTTGTATGGTGCTCATTGAAAATTCATTAATAAATTCTTCAAAGCTCTGACTTTTTTCTGGAACAACGATTGTTGGTATTTTATTCCAATCTGAAAATATACCTGTTAAACTAATTGTTATCTTCATTTGAGAATTAGTTGGATCAACAAAATCAGCTGAAATTTTTAATTTATGAGGAATTTTATCATTTTTACCAATCCACGTTTCTCCACTAAAATTAGTGATATTTTCAATTTGCTTATTATATATAGTTAGGTCAAGAGAGGACAAATAAGAATCATTTTTACCGACACTATTTATATATTTTTTTGTTTCTTCTAAATATTTTCTTATCCCTTCTTTGTCTAAATCAAAAGTAAAATGATAAGAGTTTTCACCTGTAATGGTTTCTGGTGGTAGTTTTTGTAAAACCTTAATAAAATGTGAATTTCTGGCAATACCCCAAAGATGTTCTTTTTGGTCATCTGTTAGTCCATTTAAAATTGAATTTCCAGTAGGAACAAATGGAATAAATGATGTCATATTGGTTTTGTCATTTTTGTAATCAAAAGACACCCATTTATTTTCGTATTGTGAAAGTATTGGTAAAAACGTAAACGACGGAGCTTTTAATAGTGATGCATATAAAATTTTATCTAAAGTACGTAGTTCAATTTTTGTATTGGTTGCACCCGAAACAAAAGAAAATATTGAATTAAGTTTTGGGTTTTTGGCATCAGTAAAATCAAATGAACCAGTTGTGGTCAGGCTCATATTTTTGGAAAGCACCTCGCTAAACATATTAATATTCGGAGTGTCTAAGTTATTTATTTCCATGGAAATAGTAATATCATATGCTCCACTTTTTGTTTGTCGAGCTCTTTCAAAGGCTTGTGTCGTTATTCTCTCAAGTGAGACAAAATAACCACTAACATATCCATATACTCCACCACCAATCAATAATAATAAAATAAATATTGCAACAAAGCTCAAGACTTTTTTACTACGTCTGATTTTTTGATTCGATGGTGTAGCTAAGTCTGGTTCTATTAAATTTGAGGCAGTCAAATTTGGACTAGGAATGTTTATTGCGATAAAGACTTCACTAATATCATATGCATTCCAACCATTTTTTAAAAGGTTTTGCTTAATAATTTCAATTGGAGTGCCTTTTGTAATTTCACTAAGAATATAGTCCTTAAGTTCTTTTGTAATCATATTATTAAATATAATATACTATTTAATGTATTGCGACCAATACATATCATATATAGAAGATACACCCCTAGATACATTGATTTAAGTATTGTATTGAAATGATAGATTTGAGAGTTTAAGAGATGGCTTTGAATTATTTTCTAAATATTTTATTTATCTTTAGGTAGAGACTTATAGATAAGTAAAATAAGTAAAAACAAAACTCCTAGAACAATTGTCATACTTGTTACAAAATTTTTATCTGCGATACCTGGCAACTGCCACTGTGGGATACTAACTGGTGGAATATATGTTAAGCAATCATATACCATAGCAAAAACTGCTCCAATGATAATTAACATAAACCCAAAAAGAAATGTTTTCATTTTTTATTATTTTAAAGTTATGAAATTTGAGTACAGCATAACATAAATATCTTGACTTGTCAATCTATCGTAATGGTTCAATCCCTTGTCCTCACTTCCCTGTTTCGATTTGAATATTATTCAAATATTTGAAAAGAAATAATACAAATATTGCTATTAATTTAATTTATTTAATGAATTTGTATCATTTACTAAATAATCATTCCATAACGCATCGTATGTTTTATTAACAATACTAGTAAAAAAGCTTCCGTTCTAACACGAAGTAGGTTTGCCTGATTTGCTTTATTCAATATGTTGTTATTTTTCTCAAGATCTTTAAACCATTCAATTTTATCTGAATTATTTTGTATTTCATCAAATTCCTTAAATGTTTTTTCATGTATTTGGTCACTTGCCTCAAGATATGGTACTTGACTTTCAAGATACTCAATTGTCGATTCAAGTGTAGGATTTTTTAATTGAACATTCAGTTCTTTTAAAAAATCAAGAACTTCTTTTGATGACTCACTTCCTACAAGAACATACTACGGAGCTTTATACATCATAATCCCGCCAAATAATTTTTTATCAAAAACACCATCTTTAATAAAATTTGGGATTTTTGATATATTCCAATCCTCATCCTCGTAGGGTTCAATTGCCTTCATTAAATCCATCATTATATCTACAGAAAGGTCATTCCAATCTATTGATTTGTTGGTGTTTTCTCTATTTTTTGAATCATTAGAATTTATTGACGGTAAATGTTCCATATAAGTAGTATACATTAAAATTTTTATTATATTTTGTAAACTTAATTGTAATATTAGTTAGAACATATAAATATAGGATATAATTTCAATTATGAATAAACTAACTCCTGAAGAAGAGCGTGTAATAATAAATAAAGGTACAGAAGCTAGATTTTTAGGTGAATATGTAAATAATAAAGAAAATGGTATCTATTTATGTCGCCAATGTGAATCCCCTCTTTATACTTCAAAAAGTAAATTTGAATCTAGTTGCGGGTGGCCAAGTTTTGATGATGAAATATCTGGTGCTGTAAACAAAAGTATCGATAGTGATGGTTTACGTACAGAAATAACTTGTGCAAAATGTAATGGCCATTTGGGACATTTATTTATAGGTGAAGGTTTTACAGAAAAAAATATAAGACATTGTGTAAATTCAATTTCAATGAAATTTATTGCTGGAATATAATATAAATATGAATAAAAAAATAGTATTAGCAGGTGGTTGTTTTTGGGGATTGGAAGATTTGCTAAAAAAACAAATAGGAATTATTAATACAACGGTTGGATATACAGGTGGGACTATAAAGAATCCTAGTTACCGAAACCATGAAGGTCACGCTGAAGCTGTAGAGATTGAATATGATACTAATAAAACTTCCTACAAAAATATACTTGACTTCTTTTTTCAAATTCACAATCCAACAACCTTAAACCAACAAGGAAATGACAAGGGTACCTCATATCGTTCAGCTATTTTCTATGGAAATAATGAAGAAAAAAAAAATAGTGAAGAATTCATAGATATAGTAAACAAATCAAAAAAATGGAAAAATCCTGTAGTTACCACACTTGAACCTTTGGTAAATTTTTATCCGGCTGAAGATTATCATCAAGATTATCTTCAAAATAATCCTGGAGGATATACCTGCCATGCTATATATTTTGGTAGTTATTTAAATTAATTATTTAACAATTTTGTATCATCTACTAATTTTATGAAATTTCTTAAAAAGAAGGCCTATACATCTGGAGGGTTGCTTACTTAGAAATAAAGAGTACCACTTATCTTAATTCTTCATATTAGGTAATTTATATAAATAAATATAAAATATATAGTATGGAAAGTATAGAAAAAATAAATGAACAAAGTATAAAAAAAGAAATACTATCAACAGAAGATCTTAAAAGTTTAAAATCAATAGAGACATTGGATGATAAAGAAAATAAAATAAATGAATTAAAAAATAAACTTAACGAGGAATTAAAGATAGAATCTAAAAAAGATAATGGTGTTTTTTTTAATCTAAAAAAGAATGTTAAAAGAGGAACCTTAGCTGCTTTTTTTGGACTAAGTTCCTTTTTACCAGCAAAAGCTAACAATGAAAATGATAAGAAAGATATTAGTAAAAAAAATGTTTCTGGAATTTCTATTTATACAAAATCTAATACAAAAGAAGGAGCAATAACTCCTACTGGTAGAAATAATTCATTTTATGAAAATCCTTACGGGATAACAGAATTAACTATAAAAAATCTTTCAAAAAAATATGGATTTCGTTATGATAGTAATGTTCATCTTCAAGAAGATTTAATTTCTTATCTTGAAAAAAATAATCCAGAAATAATAAAGCAAACACTAGAGAACTTTGGACAAACAGCTGCTGGTAAATTAAACGATAATATACTAGGAGCTAGAACTGCTTTTATGATAAAAGAATTATCAAAAATTCCTCTTGTAGAAGATAAACCTATAATAGAAAACACATTATCTAAAATTGAAAATCAACCCGAGGGAGGTTACGTTATAAATGTAAGAGGTGATGCAAAAAATAATGTTGGTGCATACTATTTTATAAAAGATAAAAGTATTTTTGAAAAAATAATAAACAATCTTCCAAAAACACCAAATTCTGAATCAGAAAAAGGTGATGGCACTGGGCAAGCAACTTATGATATGAACCATAATGTTTTTCTAGGTGAGTATGGTGGATCGTCTAATTACGAAAAAATTTCTCCAGAGATATTAAATCTTCTTGGTCCTGCATATATTCGAGATTCAGAAAATGCAAAATTATTCAAGAAAAAAAATAATACGAATTATTACCATGTACCAAATACTGGAATTGATGATATTGTTATTAAATAATAATTCTAAAAATTATAAGGACTATAAATAAGCCCTATATATTTGCTATAATAAACTTAAATTAAATAATATGAAATGTAATATTTTCGAATCAGTAAGTATACTTTGGTTTATGTTTATATTGTGTTTTTATAATGAATGGGATAATGAATTAATAGAAACTAAATAACAAAAAACTAAATATACTCTAAAAACTTTCTTAAAAAGAAAGTTTTTTATTTACTTAATAGGTAAAAATAATGACAAAAGTGCCTAAAAATGCTATAATATAGAATATGGAAGACTTAAATCAAGAAGAAAATACAACCAATTTAAAGATAGCTCACGATTCTGAAGAATGGTTGGATAAACATGGTAAACCTAGTTTCGTATATTTACAATCATTAATTGATGATGGAAATCCAGACGCAATAGAAACACTTAAGAGAATTGCAGAAGATCTTGATATTCATTACAACGAAGAAACACCTCCTGATGAATTACTTGAACTAATCATCCTTTCACAAAAAAATTTATAAATAAAAAAATTAATAAAACCCCCAATTTAGGGGTTTTATTAATTTTAATTTTTAATTTCCTAATTTAATTTTATTATCAAGACTACCTTCAATCTTTATCGAAGAAGAACTCTCAGCACTAGAAGAGTTTTCAGAAGACGTATTTACATTTATTGAATTATTACTAGATTCTGAATCTCTAATGTCTAAATTATTAGATGACATAGTCTGGCCTCCCAACATAAATTTTAAAGCTCCATCAATAGAGGATTCTATCTTAAGAGTATTATCTGTCTTTAGATTAAAATTTGATTTAGATGAACCGTCTAAATCAACCCCAACTTCAATATTTGAATCTATCTTTCCACCTAAAACAATTATCTCTTTATTAGACTTAACCTCAACTTTTGTATTGCTACGTGTCTCCATTTTTACAACTGGAGCAAAAACATATTTTGCATCTGCTGTCATATGTAGAGACTTATCTGCTAAAAAGTCCAATTTGACGTAACTATCTGAATTACTATTAATATTAATTCTTGTATTCATGACAATCTGATTTGACGGCAATACTGCCTTAATATCCCCTTTTGTTTTTGTTTTTACAATAGTATCTCCTAAACTAACTCTAACTCTTTCATATGAACCAGCTTCTATATTTTTATTAGTATAAAATTCTACTTTTCCACTTGCTTTTAATTCAAGTAAGTTGTAATTTTTTCTTTCTGAAGAAAGAGTAATCCAGCCCTTGGTATTACTATAAACTTCAACCTTATTGACTGACATATTTATGTCGTTTACATTGTTAATATCTGCAGTATAGTCTGTTAAACCGATATACAAACTACCTGTTTTTTCTGTATTATCGTTATTTTTAATACCTGAAATAGCGACAAAAACTAAAAATACCCCTAAAATAACTCCTATTAGAAATTTCATATAATTTGTTTAATTAAAAAATTAATAATATCAACTACTAATATAGTACATTAATTATGACGAAATATACTAAACCTTATTACATTTTTAATAAAATTCTTAGTTAAAAAAAATTAACTTAAGGTTCTAAAATCTGATAAAATACTATTTAGTGGAAAAAAGTAAAAATACTAATAGTAAAGCATTTATTATAATCATAATAACAAATGGAATAATAGGTTTGGGAGATATTTTTGTAGCAATATTTTTTATTTTTTATAAAAAAATTTTTGATATTTTATATTTATTTTTTAGATCAAATAATTTTATTTTTAATAAATTATCTCTGATAAATATAGGTATTGAAAATTTATCAAATTATTCTTACTATTTAGCAATATTGTATTTCTTAAGTCATGGTATCATAAAAATATTTTTAACATGGGCATTACTTAAGAAAAGATTATGGGCATATCCTATTGCTATAATATTTTTTGGAGTATTTAACATATATCAATTAATATCCCTACCTGTACATGGTAGCTTATTCGATATAGTATTAT
>JAYTQE010000054.1:0-3061 GCA_043746875.1 Minisyncoccota bacterium | reverse complement strand
TGCGCCCGGCCGGCACGCCCACCGTCTTGTGCCAGATGTCGTAGGCCTCGTGGTCTTCGGCATAGACGGTGACCCACAGCTTGTCGGCCGGCAGCTTTTTTAATATTTGGATATGCAGTACTTTCATTTTCTATAATAAAAACAGCTATTGATGGGGGAGTGTTATCTATAGGGTTTTTAATAGGTGTGTTTTTTGTATATTTATTTATCTTGAGAAGTAAAGGCTTTAGTATTTTTAATTATTATTTATTTGCAATAATATCATCACTTAGCATTGTTTTGTGTAAGCTTTATATTGCTAATGTTTATAGTTCAGATGCTTTGATTTTAGGGCAAATAACCTCACTTATTTTACTTTATGTGGCAATACTCTATTTAACTGAAGATAAAATAAGATCTAGATTTTTATTTCAAATCTCCATCTTATTTTTTGCATCATGGATATCGACATCAGGTAGGGATATAGATATATATACTTATGGTAAAAATTTAATTAATAAAGATGAAAAAGTTTATTTTTATGATAAATCAAAACAAGATGTAGGATTATTATCTATAGAGGAAAATTTATCAATCAAAGCTTTTGCAGATAAGAATAATAAAAATTTAAGTTATATGCCAATTTCTATTCCAGGAATTACTTGTATAGAAAAATCAGCTTATACGGCAATTGATATGAATATAATAACTTTTGATCGTATCAATCAAAATCAATTAGCTAAATCAAATTTTATAATTACAAAATATAATGATTCTGTTATTTATAATAAATTTTTGTGGAAAACAAATCTTACAATGTATTTAAATCCATGCTCCCCAGAGCCACTTACCATAATAGATTCAATACTGAAAAAATCATTGATTAAAACATATGTTATAGTTAATCCGGTATTTTATGATTGATGTAACATTGTATAATTTTTTTATTTATATTTTATTAACATGGGGATCAAATATTTCTCTTAACTTTCTTTATATAATTAAAAAAAAGTATCCAATCCTTAATATAAAAGATATTCCATTGGATATGAATTTTAATCTAGGAAATAATAGAATCTTAGGTGAGTCTACTACATTTTTGGGTCTTATTATTTCAATATTGTTGAGTTTATTACTCTATATATCTAGTTATTTTTATTTTGTAAATTTATTCATGATACCAATTTTAGTTTATTTTGGGCATGCATTTGGTAGTTTCATAAAAAGACGTCTCGGTAAAAGAGATGGAAATTTTATGCTTTTTGTAGATCATGGTGATTATATGATATTTACAGGATTGAGTCTTTTTTTTGTAGGTATTATTTCTTTAGATATGGTATTTTGGAGTCTACTTTTTACTTACTTATTTCACCCAATAGCTTGTATAATAGCTTTTAATTTGAAATTAAAAGAACGTCCTTACTAAGTAGTAGAATATTATTGAACAAAATATTATTTATTTTGTACATTTGGGATACGTAAAGCGTATATTATTCCAGATAATGTTATTAATCCTAATACCATAAATAGATTAGAATAAGATGTAAACTTAAGAATAATTATTCCAAATAAAGGTCCTATTATATAAGCTAATGATTGCATATTTCTATAAAATCCTATTAATCCAGTCTGTTTATCATCTATTCTTTTGAAGAAATAACTATCATTTGAAACTTGAAATATACTAGCGCCTATTCGGGTAATAAATAATATAGACGAATATATAAGTAAAGATTTTATAGTTATTAAGCTAAACAAAATAGTAGAAAATCCCATAGTAATTAATCCTATTATTATAATAATTTTTTCACCATTTTTAATTTTGTCTGCAATTTTGCCTGCAGGATATTCAAATAATACAAAAGGTAATAGCATAATAGAAAATATAGTACCAAGTTGGAAATTATTAAATCCAATAAATGTTTTTAGATACAAAGGTAGGTATATGACCATCCAAGAAAAATAAAATTGTAACAAAAAATTTAATGTTATGATCCTTCTAATTTCTGGCATATTTTTTAATTCTTTAAATATTTCACTACCATTATAGTCATGGTAAATACTATCTTTAAAATTTCTTTGACTTATTACTAGTATGAATATAGTTATTATTAATAATAAAGAGGCAATAATGTAAACTATTTTATAAGAATAATCTGTAGTTAAGATACCAGAAATAAAAGGCATAATTACCCAACCTAAACTTGTTAGAGTTAAATAAAGACCACGAATATTTCCAATAACTCCTTTTTTTGAATAGTGCTCTATAAAAATATCAATAGAATAAGATATTATATTAGTGAAAGCATAATAAAGTATAAATATTGGGATTATTAAATTTATATTTGAATAATTACCTATTAAAAATAACAATATAATACTCAAGGTTAGGGTAATTGTTGTAAACCTAGAATTACCCATTTTTTTTATAAGTTTAGGTATTACAAAAACAAGAGCCAATGATAATGCTGATGAAATAATAAATATTATACTTACCCATTTATCCTCAACAAAAAATGAAAGCATCGTTGAGTTTATGTAAGCAAGCAATGATAAATGTGCAGAAAAAAAGAATCCTATTAAAAATATCGGAAGAAGTTTTTTCATTATTTCTTTAACTTAATTTACATTGATAGTATAACAGGTATAACAAGAGGACGCTTAGCTGTTTTTTGGAATAAATATTTAGAAACACCTTCAGATAAATTATTTTTTAAATTATCTAGAGTATTCATATCCATCATTTTACTGTTAGAAGTTTCAACTGTGCGCTTAATTAGCATTCTTGTTTGTCTTAGTAATTCTTGAGATTCTTTAAGTTTAAGATAAATAAAACCTCTAGATATAATATCAGGAGATTTACGAAGCATTCCAGTTTTACTGTCTATAACTATCATAATTACAAACATACCATCTTCAGCTAAAAGTTGACGATCACGTATAACAACATTTTGCTCATCTCCTATTGAAAAGCCATCTACCATCATAGGGCTACTAGGTGCTTTTTCTTTACGAACTCCAATTTTAGTACCATTGTCAGTGATCTCTATAATAGAACCATTATCAGGTACTATTATATTAC
>JAYTQE010000053.1:0-2298 GCA_043746875.1 Minisyncoccota bacterium | reverse complement strand
AATAGTACTGGTTGTACGTGTAACAGTACTGGACGTACGTTCTCGGATAATGTTATCGTGCCTACGGGTAGCACAGGATGTACGTTCAGCAGGATAACCGTTACATCGGCACGAGTGCGCGGGTAGCACAGCACAGGCAGGATAACGAGAGGTCGCGATGCACGACAAGGATTGGTTCATCGCGGAGGTATAAGTAGTTAGAGTAGATAGGGTAGCTGTATTAAGTAATCACGTGATCTCAGAAGACTACGAAGTGAAGATTCCAACCTATCTAACTTATCATTGAGTTTAGAGTTCATTTGGCTAATCGGTTGTTCTGTGTGTAATTAACAAGTTCAACGGAATATAGTGAGCTATATTTCAACATAAGATCATAATTAACAGCTCCACGGTGTAGGTCACAATATATTTTTTTTCTGAATATTTTCATTTCAAGTAGATCAAAATCCATGTGCAAATTATCAACAAAGAAGTCAGCATACATCATAACAAACACACCACATTCGGTTACATTATTTCCTTTGGTCGGAAAATCTTTTGGATATATTTCAGACATGATGCACACTTTCCATGAAATATTTTGAAAGACAGGAACAGAATTTAACCAATCACGAACTCTTCGAGTGGCTGACTCTGTGTTATGATCTGATGGTTTGGAGTCCAATAAAGAAAACGATTTACTTTTCGTTTCAACAATGATTAGAACCCAATGACCATTATCAATATTAATAGGTATAAAGATATACTTAGTTTGTACCGTGATTTTATATTCTTTCCCGAAATTTGCCCACAAACTTATTAGATACTCATGGGATGTAGTGCCATCAGAAAAAAAAAAGCAAGGAAGAAAAATCGAATTTTCCTCTCCTGACTTAAGTTGATACGCCTTCAAGAGCTCAAAGTACTTGTCAATTATCTAAAGAGAAAATAAATAATAAACATGAGATGATTACATAGATTAGTCAATTATAGACTCAAAATTTGATAATTCTAAACCTTACCGTATCATCCATTAAATCGTTATTAAGTAACTCTGCATAAGCCGATCCTCTCAAATCTAATGATTTGTCTTTCATTGCCTTCTTCTGTGCGTCGAAGTAGTCTCCATCTGTCTTCGAAATATAATAGCGCCACTGCCTTTTATCATAGAAAATCTTCAGTACAAAAGAACATTTAAAGAATAAGAAACGCATTAGAAGATTGAAAAAATATGTTGTAAAGAAATTCAAACATATAAAATAAGAACTTACAGCATGTTCGATACACTCTGGATTGATGGCATCAACATTCGACCGTGAAGTAATTGCTTTATCCTAATCATAACAAAAAAAATAAAATCATTAGAACTTATAGTCTTGACTTGCGCATGAGCAGGGTCGCAAAGTTTTAAATGATATACTTCTTGAAGCAAGGAATTATTTTAATTACACGATGCAACCTACTATTCTTGACACTTACATGATTGTCCTCTTGATCAGAGTCAGCCGTGAGATCAATAATTTCTTCGACAAGTGATTCAAATATTTCCTACGTTTGGATTAGGGTTAGAATAGTAAAATTTGAGGAGCAAATAATTGAGGATCAAGAATGTGAACAACAAAACTTACGTTAATTTTACGAAGACATTCATCTGAGAAGTTATACTGTCTGGAGAGTGCGGTCATCGAGGATAGAAAATTCTTCTGCATACTTTGAGTCTGAGGCAAAAAATAAATAATATGATCATTAGGATTCACTGGCTTAAATACCACATAACAAAAAAAAATAAGAAAATTAATAATAAAGTTTTGCAATTATTAATTATTGCAACAAATAAATATACAGGATAAAAATTCGTGTCAGGAAAGCTTACATTTATAGCGCGAGAATTCTTTCTCACATTACATTTACCAAGAAGGCTGACCTCAACTTTACTGGCGGTATTCTAATATAATCCATAGTCATAGAAAATAATAAATAAAATCTATCAAGACATCTTTTTGGAGAAATAATAAGGAATAAAATACGACTTATCATGATTAACGAAAAAAGTGTAGCATAAATCAAAGATTATCTCCATCTCATGCAATTTACTCGAAGTCAACAATTGATCTATCATATCAGAGCGGTACTGCGATAACAAACAGCGAAAGATTTGGCAGAAACTGGGAGAATCAATCAGACTCGTACGTGAATCAGACTAAAACAACTGTTTAACAATTACATTGAAAAATAAGAAAAAAAATCGAGTGAGACCAAGAACTTACCTCTTGTACCCTTGACTGATCAGATAAAGACGCCTATATTGCCAAATGATTA
>JAYTQE010000052.1:0-8846 GCA_043746875.1 Minisyncoccota bacterium | reverse complement strand
CTTGAACCACTTTTTGATACTATTTTAGAAAAAGTTCCAGTTGCAATTAATGACACTTCTAAACAATTTCGTATGCAAGCATTTAACCTTGCTTATGATAATTTCCTTGGCCGTTTGGCAGTAGGACGAGTTTATGAAGGTGTAGCAAAAGTTGGAGATACAGTTTTTATTAAAACAGTAGGTCAAGCTGATCGCACAGCAAAAATCACAAAACTATTTACATTTCATGGAATGAAGCGTGAAGAAGTAACTGAAGCTGTTGCAGGAGATATTGTTATGCTTGCTGGTATTCCAGATATATTTATTGGAGAAACTGTAACCACAAATAAAGAGGCAGAATTACTTCCAGCTATTACAATTGATGAACCAACAATCGTGCTAGATTTTTTGGTTAACAATTCACCATTTGCAGGTAAAGAAGGTAAATTTGTTACATCTAGACAAATTCGCGAAAGATTAGAAAGAGAACTTGAGGTAAATGTGGGATTAAAAGTTAATTTTACTGCGAACCCTGATCGTATAGCTGAAGGTTTTACTGTATATGGTCGTGGAGAAATGCACATAGCCGTATTACTTGAAACTATGAGACGTGAAGGTTATGAAATTCAAGTTTCTCAACCACAAGTTATTATCAAAGATATTGAAGGTATAAAAAGTGAACCTTTTGAAGAAGTTACAATTGATGCTCCAACAGAATTCCAAGGGGTTATTATTGAAAAGCTTGGAATGCGTGGATTTATTATGGGTGATATGAAACTTCATAACACAACAGTTCGTATGGTTTTCACTGGTCCTACGAGAGGATTACTTGGTTATCGTAATCAATTTTTAGTGGATACTAAAGGTGAAGGTATTATGTCATCACGAGTACTTGGATTCCGTAAATATGCAGGAGAAATTACTCGTCGGCAAGTTGGGTCTATGATATCTATGGAAAGTGGTAAAGCACTCGCATTTGCTCTCTGGGGCCTCCAAGATCGTGGTACGTTATATATCGGAGCTCAGACTGAAGTTTATGAAGGTATGGTTATTGGAAATACTTCAAAAGGTGAAGAAATGAAAGTGAATCCGACCAAAGGTAAACAGCTCACCAACATGCGCGCATCTGGAACAGATGAAGCTGTGACTGTCATTCCACCATGGACTATGACAATTGAACGTGGGCTTGAAGTCATGGTAGATGATGAATTCCTCGAAGTTACTCCAACATCAGTTCGTCTCCGCAAACAATATCTAAATGATGCTGAACGAACAAGAGCTAAAAGAAAATCGTAAATAAAAAAAGCTGAAACAAATTTGTTTCAGCTTTTTTTATTAGTTATTTTTTTTGCAACATTACAATTTTTAGGGTAAGATGTCAACTGTTATTATGAATGAAAAGAGATTAAAAGAATTTTGGAATAAGGAATACAAAGATCCAACTATGTTCATCCTTTCAGAAGAGGTCAGTGCTGATCTTGTGAAATTTAGTCGTTGGATAGTCAAAGAGTATGGTCGCGACGTTTTACGTCCTGATATTACAGTACTTGATGCTGGATGTGGTAATGGTCGCAACTTACTTTGGATGAATAATATGTTTCGAGTCAAAGGTTTTGGTTATGATATTTCAGATGAAGGTATCAATCAAGCTAATTCTATTAAAACTAAACAACAGTTTGGTCACAAATTAACATTTGTCGTGCACTCTATTGGCTCTGATATACCACTTGCAGATGAATCAGTGGATATAGTTATAGATGCTATGTCTAGTCATTTTTTGAAAAATATCGAAAGAGAAAGATATATTAAAGAGGTAGCTCGAGTACTCAAACCCCAAGGAGTTTTATTTTTTAAATCATTTTACGCAGAACGCGATAGTCATACAAAGGAATTATTAACTAAAAATCCAGGTGGAGAAGAAAATTCATATATTCATCCAAAGCTTGGAGTTTATGAATATGTTTGGAGTGATGACGCACTGAAGGATTCTTTTGATAAGGATTTTATTATGATGAAAAAAGAGGCTTCAGGTAAACACCATGTAAAAGGTAAACCCGCTAAGCGTAGAAGTATTGTTTGTTATTTTGAAAAAAAATAAAAAATCCTCAATCTATGAGGATTTTTTTAAATATAATTTTTGTTTGAGTGTATATTTGCGCATTTTATAATCAAACATAGGGATATTTGCTAATATTTGAAGAAAAGCAGCATCTCTAGAATTTGTGTCTCTATTTTGGAGTGCATTTCTTATTATCAATATTAAGAATTCCCATTTTTCATAATTTTTTTCTTTTATTTTCATCACCCTAATCAGATGATGATTTAGGGTTGTTTTTTTCATAAATGGTATTTAAAGAGACAGTATGATTTTTTCTGAAGTTTGTCAATTTTTTATTTTGTTAGTTTTTTTGGTAAAGTAAATGAGATGAATAAAGAAGAAGTACAGGAACGAATAAATCAAATCGAAGCTTCTATGACAGACGGATCATTTTGGTCTGACAAAGTTTTGGCACAAGCTCATATCCGTGAACTAGGAGAACTTAAAGATTTACTTTCTGGTTTTGGTAAATACGATAAAGGTTCGGCAATTGTCACAATATTCTCTGGTGCTGGAGGCGATGATGCAGAAGATTTCTCGGCAATGCTATTGCGGATGTATTCACGATATGCCGAACGTAAAAATTGGGATCTTTTTATAATGCATGAAAATACTAATGACCACGGAGGATATCGCAATGTCACCTTTGAATTAGTTGGTAAAAATGTATATGGTACTATCAAGAATGAGTCAGGGGTTCATCGGTTGGTACGTATATCACCATTTAATGCTAATAGTAAAAGACAGACATCATTTTCTATGGTTGAAGTTATACCGAAGTTTTCCAAGACGGATATAGATGTAGTCATCCCAGAGAGTGAGCTTGATATTTCTTTTGCTCGTTCTGGTGGACCAGGTGGTCAAAATGTAAATAAGCGCGAAACTGCCGTACGTATGGTGCATATACCGACAGGACTCTCTGTCCATGTGACAAGTGAACGTTCACAAGAACAAAATCGTGAAAAAGCATTAGATATGTTAAAGGGAAAATTATATAAAAGACAAGAAGAAGAACGCAAAGCGACAGAGAGAGGTATGTATATATCCAAAACTACAGAAATAGAATGGGGAAGTCAAATACGCTCTTATGTACTTCATCCTTATAAACAAGTAAAAGATCATAGGACTGATATCGAAATTCATGACGTTGATGCTGTATTAAATGATGGTGAGATAGATGAATTTATTGAAGCGGAAAAAGATTTTTAAAATAAATAGATTTTTATTTATGCTATAATATTAAATTCATGATTAAATTTGTTGATGTATCAAAAGTGTATCCAAACGGAGCTGTTGCTCTTGAAAATATAAATTTAGAAATTAATACAGGAGAATTTATTACATTAGTTGGACCATCAGGTGCTGGTAAGACTACTTTAACAAAATTTCTTCTTTCAGAAGAGAAACCAACAGAAGGCACTGTTCTTTTTGAAAATGTAGACATAGGAACATTTTCAGGAACACAAAAAACCAATCTTCGTCGTAGAGTAGGAATTGTTTTTCAAGAGTTTAGATTATTATCAAATAAAACTGCTTATGAAAATATCGCTTTTGCAATGGAAGCTGCAGGTAAAAGCGATGAAGAAATTGTATCGGATGTACCACATGTTTTACAACTTGTAGATTTACAAGATAGGATGTTCCATTTTCCTGGACAATTATCTGGAGGAGAAAAACAAAGATTAGCTATTGCAAGAGCAATAATTAATCAACCAGAAATCTTAATAGCAGATGAACCAACTGGTAATTTAGATACAGTAAATACTTCTGAGGTTATTCATATTTTGAAAAAAATTAATGATTTAGGAACTACAGTTATATTAACTACCCATGATCAGCAATTATTAAATGCAGTTGGAAAAAGAGTTATTTCTATGGAAAAAGGTCGTATAATAGATGATATACGTAAGGATAAGATTTTATAATATTATGTTTTGGATTAAATTTAAAAGAATAGTTCAGTCAGGTTGGTCAAATTTCAAAAGAAATGGGCTTGTTTCCTACGCTTCTATTTTAGTAGCAACAATTACACTTTCTGTTATTACTGGTCTTTTTCTTTTTCACGCCGTTCTTTCTAGTAGTATTAGACAATTACAAGATAAGGTAGATATTGCTATATATTTCAGAGTAGATGCTCCAGAGGACCAAATTCTTTTATTACAAGATACTTTGAAAAACTTACCCGAAGTTGCAAGGGTTGATTATAGTTCAGCTGATGAACAAGTTTTATTATTTAGAAATAGGCACTCAGATGATTATTTGACAATTCAAGCTCTCGATGAGTTAGGAGATAACCCTTTTGGCGGACTTTTATTAGTTAAAGCAAAAGATTCAACTCAATATGAATCCATAGCCAAAGTTTTAGAAGGAGATAGTCAGATCGCAAAAGATAGTTCACAAATAATAGAGAGAATAAATTATTCCCAAAATAAAATAGTTATTAATAAATTAAATAAACTCATTGCTGGAGCAAAAGATATAGGAACAATAGTTACTCTTATTCTAGGAGTGATATCAGTTGTAATAATGTTTACAACAATAAGATTAACTATTTATATGGCAAAAGAAGAAATTAGTATTATGCGTCTGGTGGGCGCTAGTGGTAGGTATGTAAGTGCCCCATTTTTAATAGAGGGAGTTTTTTATGGATTTTTTGCTTGGCTTATTACAGGATTTTTATTTTGGCCCATAACTTACTTTTTAGGTCAAAAAGCTACAGATTTAATTGGTATTAATTTATACAATTATTATTATTCTAATTTCTTTTATATTGGAGGTTGGGTTCTTTTGATCGGAATATTTTTGGGTGTAATTTCTAGTATTTTAGCTATTAGAAAATATCTTAATATTTAAAATAAAAATTTTATTTGTATAAATTACAACAAAATAATATAATTTGTTTATTATGAATAAACCATCTTTTATCTTTGTTATTGGTGGCGTTATTAGTGGAGTAGGTAAAGGAATTACAGCTTCTAGTATAGGAAAAATCCTACAAGATAAAGGTGTGAAAGTGACAGCTATTAAGATTGATCCTTATGTAAATATAGATGCTGGGACTATGAATCCAACAGAGCATGGAGAAGTTTTTGTTCTTAATGATGGTTACGAAACAGATCAAGATATGGGTAATTATGAAAGATTTTTAAATCTTGATTTAACAAGTGAAAATTATATGACAACTGGTAAGGTTTATCAGAGTGTTATTTCAAAAGAAAGATCTCTAAAATATAAAGGATCTTGTGTTCAAGTTGTTCCACATATACCACTTGAAATAGTTGAACAGATTGAATCCGCTCAAAAAAAAGAAAATGCTGATGTTGTAATTATAGAGATAGGCGGCACTATAGGAGAGTATGAAAATATTTTATTTCTTGAGGCCGCAAGAATGATGAAATCTAAAAATCCTAAAAAGGTTTGTTTTGTTATGGTTTCTTATCTGCCAACACCAGTAAGTGTCGGAGAGATGAAAACAAAACCAACTCAACATTCAGTCCGTACTCTTAATGGATCAGGTATTCAACCAGATATTATTATAGCCAGATCTAGTGAAATTATTGATGAAAAACGTCGAGAAAAATTATCTTTTTTTTGTAATATCCCAAAAGAACATATTATAAGTGCACCAGATATAAAAAATATATATGATGTTCCTGCAAATTTTGAAAAAGCAAATTTGTCTAGTATTTTAGCAAAAATGTTGGATATAAATCTGTCAAAAAAGATTTCATCAAATGAAAAAAAGTGGAAAAAAATGACAGAGGTTGTAAAAAAATCTAAAAATAAATTAAAAATTGCAATAGTAGGTAAATATTTTGATTCAGGAGATTTTGTTATTTCGGATGTTTATATATCTATTATTGAAGCTATTAAATTTTCGTCCTATTTTTTAGGATATATACCAGAACTTACATGGTTCTCAGCTCAAGATTTTGAAAAAGATCCATCTAAAATAAAAATTTTATCAAAATATAATGGAGTTGTTATACCAGGAGGTTTTGGAAGTAGAGGTACTGAAGGCAAAATTAAAGCTATAGAGTATATAAGAAAAAACAAAATTCCATTTCTTGGACTATGTTATGGCATGCAATTGGCTGTTATTGAATATGCTCGAAATAAAGCAAATATAAAAAATGCAACATCTAGAGAGATTGATTCAAAGAGTAAATATTGTGTTATAGATTTAATAGGTGAGCAAAAAGAAAATATAAAAAAAGAACATTTTGGAGGATCTATGAGACTTGGATCTTATAGTGCAAAATTAAAAGAAAATACTCTAGCAAAATCTTTATATAAAAAAAATTTAATTTCTGAGAGACATAGACATAGATTTGAAGTTAACCCTATCTTTATAAATGATTTAGAAAATTCAGGACTTGTTTTTTCAGCTAGTTCCCTAGATGGGAAATTAATGGAAATAATAGAATTATCAAAAGATACCCATCCATTTTTTATAGCAACACAGTTTCACCCAGAATTTCAAGCAAGACCTCTTAATCCACATCCATTATTTAATGGTTTTATTAGTGCGTGTATTAAAAATAAAAAATAATTTTTATTTAATAAATTCCTCTACAAAATTCTCCAGTTATAATACTGTATCTATAACCAGGGTTGCATCCACCAGGGTAGTTTAAATCATAACTAGGATTCATTTGAGGTGAATATTGATTATAATTGTAGTAATTATTGGGATATAAATAATCATTATTGTACGTTTGATACTGATTATCTACACCAGAAGGATATGTCGTATAAGTATATGTTGTCGTAGTATTTCCTTGAGGTTGTGAATTTGAAGTACTATTTTGATAGTTAAAAGTCCTATCATAATTACCAAAGTCTAAGTTAGCTCCTTGTTGGTAATTATTATCATCAAATACTGATGTAACACTAGCTGGAAGTAAATTACTTTTATTATAAACAGAACCATTTCTAGGTGCTATATGGATTAATAAAATAAGGGTAATAATACCACCTAGTATCAACATTGTTATAAATATGGTTTTATTTGTCGGATCTTTCATATATTTTCATTCTAGCCACATTTTTTGAAATAGATACATCTTTTAATATTAAAAGATAATTATAGATTATGTCAAATTTAACTACTTAAGATTAAATAGTTTTATATTGACATTTTTATTTGTAATGTTAATTTTTTAAAAATCCTTTTATGAGAAGAATAATAGAGCAGATTATTGCAGGAATAATTATTTTTGTTTTATCGCCATTGATTTTGTTCATATTAGTTTTAGTTCGTATAGAAAGTAATGGGAATCCAATTTTTGTACAAAAAAGAGTTGGGAAGAAGGGAATTTTGTTTGACATATATAAAATAAGAACTATGTACATCGCTCAAGAGGTATCTCATATTTCAGATAATGTAGAGGCTAGAAAATATGAAAATTATAGGGTAACTAAAATAGGTAGATTTTTAAGGAAATATCATATAGATGAAACCCTACAATTTTTAAATATTTTAAAAGGAGATATGTCATTTGTAGGTCCAAGACCTATTTCTTGCAGAGATTTAAAAAATAGAACATATTATACTCCACGAGATCAAGATACCTTACCTGGATTAACAGGTTTGTATCAAATAATGTCTCACGATGAAATGTCAGATGACTTAAGAGATGAATTTGATCGTTTTTACTTTGCAAATAAAGATTGGGTATTTGATTGTTTACTTATTTTATGGACACCTATTGCGATTATTTTAAAAATTATTCCAAAATACCCTGTTAAATAACAGGGTTTTTTTATCTTTAATTTCTATTTGTTATTTTTATAAAACCTACATTCTGAATTAATATTCGAACTATATTGACAATAGAATTTTTTAGTATATAATAAAAATCCCGGTACTGATTATTCAAATTAAATAAGAACTGTTTGTTCGATATTATTTTTTTATATAATATTTCACTTATTTACGGAGTTGCTGATATTAGCAGCTTTTTTATTTCCGTTTCTATTTTTTGCTGCTGTAAAAGGATTTGAACCGTCTCGGTCGCATTTGACTGGTGTAGTCTACGTAAGTTGGATTATCATAAGACTCATAATTCAACACTATATTGTCTAATTCTTTTAGAATACTATTTAAATCAAATGGTTCGGTGACCATCTCCACCATTCTGTTATTAACTACTTTCCATTCTTCACGAGGTCGATCTATATAGAGTTCAACACCGTTTTCGTCTGGATTGTGTAGATAGACTGCCTCACTCACATCATGGTCCGCTGAACCATCGAGGGAATATCATGCGTCCATCAGACTTTTGACTACTTTCGCTAACTCAAACCTCTAGGAATACAGGAACGCCACATGGTACACCCTCGTGTGACCCTTTGGTGTAGGAGCTGCATCAACGCCAGCCTAAAGTGTTAAGGCCAATGTAGGGATGATAGCCTCCGGCAGAAAGAAATACTACTGACTCACCATACCGAGCTGATACTTCAAAAACCAACAAGTCTCAATAAAAAGCGAGCGAGCATTCAAGGTCTCTAACCGTCAAATGTATGTGGCCTACTAGTGTTTCTTTATATGCCATAGTGTTTAACTTTATTGATTACTTCGAGCTTTCTTGAGAGCGTTAGACCACCACAACAACTGAGCAATCATTGACTCTGCTTTCTCTGTATATTTCGCCAAGAGTTCAGTAGTGTCACCTCCACCCATTATCACAGGGAAATACTGTTCACCATTTATGTGAATTGCTTCTCTCGTCGGAGCCATCTGCAATTCAATCACACTAAGACGCAA
>JAYTQE010000051.1:0-3916 GCA_043746875.1 Minisyncoccota bacterium | reverse complement strand
ACACTAAGACCATTTGAAGATAATATTCCTGCAATAGTAAGAGCTCCTGATGATGTCAGTTTGTTTGATGAAGAAAAGAAATTAATATCTCCTGTTACAATGTTGTCTTGTAAAGTTAAAGCGTTTGATCCTGTTGATTTTATCCCAGCATTTGTTGTATGTCCTAAAATAAGACCGCCTGATGTTAATACTGGAATCTGATTATCAGTTGCAGATTGAGACGGAGTAAAACCACCTACTGTTCCCGAATTAATAGCAAAAGCAGAAGACACTATTCTTGGACGAGGAAGTAATGTTTCCCATGAACCACCACAGGTAACTGGTGTTGAATTAACTTCTACATTTATATAAATTGTATCATTGGTTTGAAAATCATATGTAAGAGTATCTCCACCCATACTTGTATCACCAATTCTTGCATCAAATACTCCTTCACGGGTATTTATTGTCATTGTCGATGGAGTACTTACTGGCCAAAGTTTTGTACCTGAACCGGTAGATGAATCATTAATAGAAAAACGATAACAATAATTTGTTCCAGTAGGTCCTCCAAGTAAATTATTATTACTATTAAGAAGTCTCCCTTGAAAATTTATAATTTTTGGAACACCAGTGGCTGCATAAACTATAGAAACAAAATCTATAAAAAAAATATTCAAACCTAAAAATAAAATACCGACACTAAAAAATGTCTTACTTAGTTTATGTAAAAAAAAATTTTTTACTGAAAATTTCATTAAATTAATGCTTATATTTTATCATAAAAACTATTTCTAACCTATGTTATTTTGAAAGCTTTTTTATTAAAAAATAGTAAATTTTTATGCTAATATATTTTAAGGGAATAATTATAAAATTTTTAATGATTTTGTATAATTTCTTGAACATATTATTAATTAAAATAATAAAATTCAAAATGGAAAACAATAATGTATACAACCTTATAAATCAGATGACCCAAGAGTCTAAAAGTCTTTGGAGGATTAAAAAAAGTTATATAAAAGAAGCCAAGACTAAAGCTATGAAAGACTTCTGGACTAAATTAGCAAAAGATAAAGAAATTCATTTGAAAGAAATAAAAAATATTATAAAAACAGAATTAAAATAATAAAATATCCCAACCATATGGTTGGGATATTTTATTAAAAGTCTATTTTCGCCATCTTTGCATTTGACTGAATAAAAGATTTTCTAGGAGCTACTTCACTACCCATCAACATATCAAATGTTTGATCTGCATCTTCTGCATCTCTTATTGTAACTTGTTTTAAGACACGGTTATTTGGATCCATTGTTGTATCCCAAAGTTCATCTGAATTCATCTCTCCGAGACCTTTATATCTTTGGATAGAAATTTTTATTGCTCTTTTAGATTTTTTATTATCTTCTTCCTCTTCTTCTATTTGATTTTCATCATTTTCACTTTCATCTATTTCATCTATACCCATATCTACTCCAACTATTTTTTCTTTTTCTGCATCAGAGTATGCATAAAAAATTTCTTTACCTTTTTTTATTTTATAAAGTGGAGGTTGTGCAATATATAAATATCCTGCATCTATAATTTCTTTAAAATATCTATAATAAAGTGTAAGTATCAACGTTGTAATATGAGCTCCGTCTACGTCAGCATCTGTTGCTATTACAATTTTGTGGTAGCGCATTTTTGATAAATCAAATGTATCTCCTATTGAAGCACCCATAGCTATTACTAAATTTTTTATTTCTTGAGATCCAAGCATACGATCAAGTCTAGCTCTTTCAACGTTTAAGATTTTCCCTCGAAGAGGAAGTATTGCTTGTGTGCGCCTGTCGCGGCCCATTTTTGCTGTACCACCCGCAGAATCTCCCTCAACAATAAATATCTCTGATTCACTTGCATCTTTACTTTGACAATCGGCAAGCTTACCTGGAAGTGTCATACCTTCAAGAGCTCCTTTGCGTAAAATAGAATCTTTTGCTGCTTTTGCGGCCTTACGAGCACGAAGAGCAAGAAGAACTTTCATAATTATAGCTTTTGCTTGGTCTGGATTTTCTTCAAGAAAAGTACTGAATGCATCACCAAATACACTAGTTGTTGCTCCTTGTGCTTCTGTAGATCCAAGCTTAGCTTTTGTTTGTCCTTCAAATTGAATTTCTGCTAATTTTACAGAAATTACAACAGTTAAACCTTCTAAAACATCATCACCAGAAAATGGTCCGTCTATGTCTTTTATTAGATTATTTTTTTTGCCGTAAGTATTTAAAACCCTAGTAAGAGCTGTTTTAAAACCTGTAACATGAGTACCGTGTTCTGGATTATAGATATTGTTTGCAAATGGAACTATTCGAGAAGATATATCATCTACATATTGAAGAGCAACTTCAATACCAACATTATCTTGTTCTTTTTCTACATAAAAAATAGTATTATTAATAACTTTATGCATTCTATTGTAATGAGCAACTAAAGATTTAAGCCCTCCTTCAAAATAATAAGAAACTGCAGGAGCTTCTATCTTCAAATCTTTGAACCAAAAAATACTATTTGTATCAATTTTTTTATCAATATCTCTTGCGTCTATTATTGTAATTCTTAATTCTTTTACTAAATAAGCTTGTTGACGAAGATGATCTATAATTGTTTTCCAGTCAAATACTATCCCTTCCTTAAATATAGTTTCATCTGGCTTAAATGTAATTATTGTTCCATTATTTTTTGTCGTTCCTAATTTTTTTACATTAGCTTTTTTATTTCCTTTTGAATATTCTTGAAAATAAATATTTCCATCTTTATGAACTTCTGCACGAGTATAGTCAGAAAGTGCATTTACAACTGATGCTCCTACACCATGAAGTCCACCTGAAACCTTATATCCACTCTCATCACCTCCAAACTTACCTCCAGCATGAAGAGTGGTCATAACTGTTTCAAGTGCTGAAACTTTTGTTTTTGGATGTATATCTACAGGAATTCCACGACCATTATCTACGATTCTAACAGTACTATCTGGAAGAAGAACAACTTCTATATGATCTGCATAACCACCCATAGCTTCATCTCTTGAGTTATCAAAAATTTCCCATACAAGATGGTGTAGGCCTGATGGACCAGTAGATCCTATGTACATTCCTGGCCTACGCCTAACAGGCTCTAAACCCTCTAGAACCGAAATTTGTTCAGCTCCATAAGCTTTTTTTATTATCTTTTCAGACTTTTCTTTTGCCATTTTATCCTTTTATTATATCACTTTCTCTTATATTGAGCGAGTTGACTAGTTATTAATATATAGCTTAAAAATTAGAGTTTTTGGAAGTATCCTAATTTAAGAAAAAATACTTTTGGATAATTCACAATATTCACACATTGTTTGTTCTCCATAACCACTATGTTTACACTGACGATTTAACCATTTACCATTTTTGAGACTATCATCATATTCTGTTATATCTTTAATAAGTAAATCTATTTTTTCTTGATCAATATATATTTCAAAAATAGCATTTTTATCTTCTACTTCAGACTCAACAAACATTAATCTAGATAGTTTAACTATAGATCCTTTTTCTTTATTATTTATTAAATATGAATACATCGTCAGTTGTCTCATATAATCAGAGAGCCTGCCCTCTTCATCTATTTTTTCTAAAGTATTAGCATTTTTTGATTTGCCTGTTTTAAAGTCAGTGACATATATATCTCCATTTGAAGCTTTTTCTGTTAAGTCTATTTTTCCATATATTAATAAATGAGGAAATCTAGGGTCGCGAAATTGAATAGATCTCTCTGATATAAAATCCTTTTCTAATTTAGGATAAGAATTCTCATACCAATTATTTATAGCAGTAAGAGCTTCTTTTTTAAATTTATTTAAATCAATCTTATTTTCTATTCCATTCTTTTCAAGATTGTACAATATTACTTCTTCTATATTTT
>JAYTQE010000050.1:0-7150 GCA_043746875.1 Minisyncoccota bacterium | reverse complement strand
GGTATGTTTTTTGGAACTTACTCATCAATATTTTTAGCATCACCACTTCTAGTTTTATTTGAAGAATTACAGAATAAAAAATAACTATTGTTATCTGTAGATACTAGAGATATAATATATTATATGAATATAATATTTGGGGTTTTAATCGTTTTATTATTAGGATCAGGTTTATTTAGTTTAATTACTTGGAAGTTTAACTTCATTGCTATAACAATACTTGTTGTTGTTTGGTTTGTGACTATGTATAACAATTTTGTTAAAGGCAAAATTAGAGTAGAAGAGGCATGGTCAGATATAGAAGTTCAGCTCAAGCGTAGATATGACCTTATTCCTAATTTGATAAATACTGTCAAAGGTTATGCATCTCATGAAGCTGGTACATTTGAAAAAGTAACAGAAGCTCGTAACATGGCTATGCAAGCAGGAGATAGAGCAAGTCAAGCACAAGCTGAAAATATGCTTTCGGGAGCTCTTAAAAGTTTATTTGCAGTTTCTGAAGCTTATCCAGATCTAAAAGCTAATACAAATTTCTTAGAACTTCAAAAAGAACTTTCTGATACAGAAAACAAAATTCAATCTTCTCGTCGTTTCTACAATGGTAATGCTAAAGATTTCAATACTAACTTAGGAATGTTCCCATCAAATGTTATCGGTAAAATGTTTGGCTTCTCATCAGTAGACTTCTTCGACCTTGCAGATGATGACGCTGCACAACAGCCAGTAGAAGTTAAATTCTAATTGATATCTATGGAAGAAAAAAAATACTTCGGATCTAAGTTTTATGGTTCAAAATTAAATACAGTACTTTTATTGGTATTAATAATATTAATGGTTATTGCTCTTAATATTATGTTTGATAATCAACAAATGTATTTTCCTTATACAAAATAATTAAAATATTATAAATGGCGACACTTTATACTCACAAATCAGAAAATATAAATAAGACATGGCTACTTGTCGGATCATTTTTGGTATTAATAATCGGTATTGGTTATTTCTTTTCGAATTATTACAATAATCCAGGAATACTTACTATTGCTATTATTTTTTCTGTTGTAATGAATATTACAAGTTATTGGTATTCAGACAAAATAGCTCTTTCTATGGCAAAAGCTTCTTTGGCTGATGAGAATCAATATAGAGACCTTCACAATATTGTAGAGAATTTATCAATTACTGCAGGACTTCCAAAGCCTCGTGTCTGGATTATCCCAGATAATGCTCCAAATGCTTTTGCTACAGGTCGCAATGCCAAGAATGCATCTATTGCTGTAACTATTGGCCTTTTGAATATACTAGATAGGTCAGAATTAGAGGGAGTTATAGCCCATGAACTTGCCCATATTGGGAATAATGATATTTTACTTCAGAGTATGGTTGCAGTTTTGGTAGGATTTATCGCAATTCTTGCTGATATGTTTACTAGAAGTTTATTTTGGGGAGGAGGAAGAAGAAGAGATGATGATAATAAAGGAAGTAATGTTTTAGCTATTATAGGTATAGTATTTATAATCATATCTCCTATAATAGCCAAGCTTATACAACTAGCTATATCACGAAAACGTGAATTCTTGGCTGATGCATCAGGAGCACTTCTTACTCGTTATCCAGAAGGATTGGCAAATGCTCTAAATAAAATCTCAAATTATAGTGCACCGATGTCTACAGCTAGTAATGCTACAGCTCATATGTATATATCAAATCCTTTTGGATCAAAAGTTTCAAAAGGTTTGTCAAAATTATTCATGACGCACCCTCCAACAGAAGAAAGAATAAAAGCTTTGATTAATAATTAACAAAATAGGAAGAATGCCAGAGCGGTTTAATGGGCAGTCCTGGAAAGACTGTGTATCAGAAATGGTACCACGAGTTCGAATCTCGTTTCTTCCGCAACGGCAATTTGAATCGAGTATATCTCGATGAGAATTGATGTCGAGTATAAAAGAGATGAGAAAGACGGAAGCGGTATACAAGACGAGTGAAATGAGTGCTTGTCGCTGAGTCGGGGTCGAGAGTACTTTGTATAATTCGAGCTTGTGAAGAATTATACTTAGTAACTCGTGACTGAATCTCGTTTCTTCCGTAGATTTTTGGAAAAAACTACAATCCTATCTTATTTGCGATAAAATATGTTACACCAGAGACTGTTCCTGACAAGAATGCGCCCCAAATCAGATCTACTATCGTGATAGCAATAGGCCAGTCTTTAAGAGTTGCAAGATTTGTTAGGTCATATGTGGCATATGTTATAAATCCAAACAATGCCCCAAGTAATACTGCATAAATCCAAGAATTTTTTTCTATTGCTGGAGATATAACAAATATTACAAGTCCAATTATGAAAATTAAATAAAATATAATAGCAGCCACCCAATTTACACTCGGTGCCATCAAAAAGCCTATCTGATCACGATAAAAATTCTTCGCTAACAAAGTAAGCCAAATCATATCTAGGATAAAAAATACAGGCAAAGTAATAAGAAATAGTTTTATAAACATAATTATTTATTTTAGAAATTTATTTTTAATATAAATTATTTTAACAAAATTAATTAATAAAAGATATTATCTATAAAGTTTTCCACAATTAGTATTGCCCAACCTAGTATATGTATGGGATAATATAATCGTTCTTATTAGAAAAAAATATTTATGAAATTATTTATGAAATTAAACTTTAGAAAAATAATCGCATCGGGTCTTATCTTTGTATTGGTATTACCTTTTTATTTATTAGTTGAACCAGCATATGCTGTAACAGATGATATTTTAGTTACACTAACTGTTACTTCTGGTATTAGTATAACCTCTCCTGCTGATTGTGCTTTAGCACCAGCTATCACTATCTCCAACAACAAAGCAATTTGTGGTTCTACTTGGAATGTAAAGACCAACAGTACTACAGGATATAGTCTTTCTGTCAAAGCTCAAGCTTCACCAGCTCTTGTTAGTGGGGCAAATAGTTTTGCTGACTACACACCTGCAGTTGCGGATACCCCTGAACTATGGACCGTAGCTTCTAGTGCAAAAGAATTTGGTTATTCTGCTTATGGAACTGATACTCCAACAGGAACATGGGGTACTTCTACCGCAGCTTGTGGAACAGCTGGCGCTCCAGATGTTACTTTGAAATATCAAAATACAAAAACAACCGATCGTCTAGTTTCTACTAGAGCTACTACTACACCAGTTGCTGGTATTGATACTACTTTCTGTGGAGCTGTTGAACAAAATGGTGTATATGCGGCATCAGGTTCATACCAAGCTACTATAACTGCTACTGCAATAACTATCTAATTTTCTTTGTTTCTTTATGAAGATAAATAAGTATAAAAAAATAGTATTTTCATTTTTAATTTTATCTTCACTAATATATGTTGGTAATATTGGTTACGCTGCTGAAAGAAGTTTCATAACTACTGAAGATTTCAACGACTTTGCAGTTGAGCCAGGTAAAACTGAAGTTTTATTAAATCCAGGACAGCATATAATCAAACAAGTAACGATTACTAATCGTAAAAACAAAACAGTTAACTTTGTTCTTAGTGCAGAAGATTTTATAGGGACTAATGACCCAAAACAAGCTGTTCAACTTTTAGGAAATGAAAAGGGTCCGTATTCTATAAAAGATTTTATCAAACCAGAATTTACTACTTTTAGTTTAAAGTTTGGTGAGCGTATTACTATACCTGTAGATATTTCTGTTCCAGAAAAAGTTGAACCAAGAGGTTATTATGGAGCCTTAATTGTTTCTAATAATCCTGATTCGATATCAGGATCTCAAAACATAGATAGTGCAGAAGGAAAAACAAGATTAGTTTCTCGAATAGGCTCTTTATTTCTAGTAAGAGTAAATGGAGAAGGTAAAGAAGAAGGATCAATCAATGATTTTAAAGTTATTGGCCCTAAAAAAAGTTTTTATGAAAGTAGACCTAAAGGGTTTGAAATTTCATTTAAAAACACTGGAAATGTTCACCTTGTTCCATATGGAACAATTACTATAAAGAATTTGCTTGGGAAAACTATCGACTCTATTCCAGTAAATGCTTACTTTTCTCTCCCTGACTCTATTAGATACAGAGAAGTAGAATGGAAAAGTGGTTTCGGATTAGGTAGATATACAGCAGAATTGTCTTTGTTCAAGGGCTACAATAGTGAATTTGACAATGCAAAAGTATCTTTTTGGATACTTCCATGGAAAGTTTTATTGTTAGCTTTTGGAATAATAGCGATATTTGCTTGGTTTATTTATTATTTTAAAACAAGATTTGAATTAAAGAAAAAGTAAAAGCATGAAAAGCACTCTTCTATCTTTTTATAAAAAGACCAGTAAGGGTGTTTTTTATGTTTTTATATTAATTTTCTTTTTATTTAGAATTGTTTCTGCTCAAGTAATGCAGAGTACTACTTACAAAATTCAATCTGATAGTATAAATATAGGAGGAAATGAAAACTCTACTAGTACAAATTATTCAGTAAGTGATACGTTAGGTGAAGTTGGAACAGGTAGTTCTAATAGTGCAAATTATTATATGCAAGCCGGGTATCGTCAAATGCAAGAGAGTTATATATCCATTTCTTCACCCGCAGATGTTTCATTAGGAAGTATTAGTGGATTAACAGGAGGAATAGGTACAGGGTCTGCTGTCTGGACAGTTACTACTGACAATATGGGTGGATACAGTATGAGTATCAAATCTTCTACCAATCCAAGTATGACATCATCAGGATCAAATTTCCCTGATTATACGCCGTCGACATCAGATCCAGATTTTACTTTCATCAATCCATCCAATAACTCAAATTTTGGATTTTCTCCCGAAGGTACAGATATCTTAGCAAAATACAAAGATAATGGGTCTGTTTGCAACAGTGGTTCATCTGACACGGTAGACAAATGTTGGGATGGGTTTTCTACTACTTCAAAAGATATAGTGAATAGACAATCAAGCAATCATCCAAATGGAACAAATACAACAATCAAATTTAGAGCTGAATCAGGTTCTTCAAATATAAAACCTTCAGGTGTCTATACATCCACAATAACAGTTACAGCTATAACATTATAATGAAAAAAATTATTTATTTTGTATTAATAATCTCTATATTTTTTCCAAATAATAATATTTTTGGACAATCATACAGTGGTATTCAGGTTAATTTAAATGTTAATGGTTGTAACAATAATGGTACGTGCGAAGCTATAATAGGAGAAGATCAAAATTCTTGTCCTGCTGATTGTTCTGTTGTTATTCCTCCTTCAACACCTACTCTATCATTTTTTGCGGGAGGAAGATTGATTGAAAAAAATTTTTTTATAAATTTGTCCACTATTTCTTATACAGACAAAACTCTAATCTCATGGGATAGCGATATATATAGTTCATATACTATTAAGTGGGGAATTAATCAAAATTCTAATTATTTAGAGAATCAAAAAAAATCTATCTTTTTTACCAAAGATCATAAAGAATTAATAACTAATTTAAAAGATGGAACTATTTATTTTTTTCAAATAAAAGCACAAGACTCATCGGGTAGTAGTGATTTTTATTCTGGAATTTTTAAGACGCAAGACATTCCAGAAAAAAATCCACCACAAAATCCGACAAATTTCAAAGGAGAAATTGTTGACAGTACAATCAAATTGACATGGCAAAATACTACAGACAAAGATTTTTCTTATAATAGAATTCTTAAAAGTACCGATGGATATATAAATAGTCCATTTTATGGGAAACTTATTTATGAAGGAGTAAATAATTCTTATCAAGATAATGATGTTTTGCCAAATAAGACTTATTTTTATACGATATTTAGTCGAGACTTAGATGGCAATTTTTCTTCAGGAGCTATTACAAAAGTAAATTTTATTAAAAATTTAATAGATAAAAATGATAATTTAGAAACAAAAGATGACAAAAATAAAGATGTTTTTTTTGTAATTCAAAAGGACAAAATAAATATATTTGGTGATTCTGTAAGATTAGCAATCAACAAAAATCTTCCAATAGAAATATCTACAAAATGGACAAATAAAGATCTAAAGCAACAAAATTTGTTGGTAAAAGTTTTTGAAAAAGATGAATTATTAGGAGAATATGTTATGTCAAAAAATGATTTTGGTTTCAAAGCTGAAATTCCTGCATTTAAAAAAGATGGAAATTTCACCATAGCTATATATTCATCAAATGAAAATAAATTACAAGAAATTAAAAAAGGGGATTTTTTTTCAAAATATAATAATTTTTCTATAAATAAAAATCCGGAAGAAATTAAGACATTTTTAGTCAAAGATAATCGTTTTCCTATTTTTTTGGTAATTATTTTGTTCTTATTTTTTAGACATTTCTTTCTTTTAAGAAAAATGATTTAAACCTAATAAAAACTGTGGAAAAACTATGTTTTTTCCTAGGATTTTAATGATTTTTTCTGTATAATAATATAGGTTTTAAAATATAGGATTTTGTGAAAATAATCCTTATTTTGTTTATATGTTTTTAAGAAATACAAAATTAATTTACATAACTTTTTTGCTCATTTTTGTTTTTTTAAATTCAACAGTATTTGCAGCATTTAACAAGCAAATAAATTATCAAGGAAAACTTACTACATCTTCAGGAGCTGCTGTTTCAAATGGAGATTATAATATTGAATTCAAACTCTACACAATTTCAACTGGAGGAAGTCCTATTTGGACTGAGACTCGTACTGGTGCAAACAAAGTTACAATTACAAGCGGATTATTTTCTTCAATGCTTGGAGAAGTTACATCACTCTCTGGTGTTGATTTCAATCAAACACTTTATCTCGGTGTAAATATTGGAGGAACAGGATCACCTAGTTGGGATGGAGAAATGTCTCCTCGCAAAAAACTTGGCGCAGTTCCTGCTGCTGTCGAATCAGAAAGAGTTGGAGGATTCACTCCTGCTCAATCTGCAACAGGTTCACAAATCCCAGCTCTTACATCAGACACAATCGTATTGGGTGGAACTACTCCAGGATTAAAAGCTCTTAGTACTACAGCTCTTACATTTCAAAATGGTGTAACAGGAGATATTAATTTCTTTTCTTCATCAAACAAACTGACATCATCAGGAGCTCTTACTATTGCAGGAATATTATCTTCAAATGGTCTTAGTGT
>JAYTQE010000049.1:0-7212 GCA_043746875.1 Minisyncoccota bacterium | reverse complement strand
CTTAAAATTTTCTAAAAATATTTCAGGTCAAATAAAGACATAATCAGTATATTTTTCTATCAAGAAAAACAACTAAGTCCGGGAGCTGGAAAATTTGTGAGTGTCTAATGAGTAAATTATTGTTGCTCAAAACAACAAAAAATCCCAAACAATTGGGATTTTAAGCTAATATTTATTTCTTGAATTATTCTTGAACCAATATAGTTGCGACATTTTGAGATTTATCACAATCTACTAGTAGAGTCTTACTCTTGAGATAAGTATCAGGAAGTACTACAATCTTGAAACCATAAGGTTTAATTGTAAAAGTAGTTCCAACCTTTACTGTTCGAGTCTGATTTGATCTGTTATCTATCATTATCCCAGTATTATCTTTGTAAGTTACAACATTAGGACGTGAAGCCTGGCAATTACTGTCTAATTGTATTCTACGATCAGCATACTTGGCCAAAGCATTAGTATAAGAGATAGATACTGCTCCAACTCCTGTAGCACCATTTGTATCTTGATTTGACTGAATTACAGTTGTTGTATCTGTACTATTGGTATCTTTTGAAACATCTGTTGGAACTTTGTCTTTTTTAAAGACGAAGAATAGTAAAAATACTACTGCTAATACAGCGATTATAATCCCGAATGCGTTTTTGTTTTTTTCCATATTTTATTAAGTTAAATTTATAAACTAGCTATTAATAGAGGCGTGCCAGCAATACATAAAAATTACACCCTCTTAGCTAGTTACATGTTGCCCTATAATTATACAATATTTTTTATAAAAAGTCTAAAAAATAATTAATTACGATTGATTTCATATTAAACGGATAACATTGACAATTTTTATTTTAAGTTGTATCCTAATAAAAATTTTAAAAAATGGTACAAAAAAATAACAGATTTTTCTACTCACCAAAAAAATATGAGAACTCCATAAAAAAACAAAAAAAACTTTCTACTTTTTTAAATAAAGAAAAGATTCTAACTGTCCATCATCGTAGACCTATACCTCTTGATGGCTCAAGACAATCTTGGAATTTATCTTATATACCAGAAGATATTCATAAAGCTTGGACTATTATCATGGGAAATATGAATGCTGAGCAAATATGTAATCATATAAATATATATTTCAAACCTAAAAAAGTAACAGTTATATGTCATTTTATAAATGGTATTCCTTGTAAAAAAACAGGTATATGCGGAACAAAAAATATTGATAAAATTTATTATGCTTGGAATATTTTATTCAAAAAATATCCTCATTTCATAGACAAAATTAATATTATTAATAACCGCTTACTAGATCCTAGTTATCATCTTTATATTAAAGAATAATCCTATCCAAAATCTTTCATTTTTATGAAAGATTTTTTTATTAAAGATTAAAAAACATCAAACTCTATAAATAATGGTGAGTGATCAGAAACTATATCAGGTAAAATCTTAAAATTTTCTAAAAATATTTCAGGTGAAATAAAGACATAATCAGTATGCTTATCTTCTCCAGTATAAAGTTCTGTTCGAGTAGTTTCTATTCCCTTTTCTTTTACTAAGTTAATAAAATATTTTTCAATCATTTTTATACTCTGAGTATCTAAATTTAAATTTAAATCTCCCACTAAAATTTTTGGGATAGAACCTGTTGATTCTATAAAAGAATTAATAGCTTTTGATTGCTCTATTCTATTTGGAGTATCATTTCTCCCTGAAGGATCCCAATGACCGTGAGTATTTAAGATCATTAGATCTTTTCTACCATTTTTAATATGTAGCCATTGCATCTTTCGGGTATGGTCTTTTACATCAGAACCAGCAAATATAATTACCTCACCATTAGCTATAACCTCAATTCCTTTTTTTAAAAAAATAGCTATTCCATATACATTTTCAGCTACAGGACAAAAGAACATATTAAAATCAGGTAATAATTGAGCAATTTCATTTAAAATATTTAAACTACCTTCACTATGATTAATGAAATCATTTGTATTACCCTCATATTCATTAAATATTTCTTGAAAACAGAAAATATCTGTATCTCGATAATTTCTTTTCAAAAAATCTTCTAATGGATCTTTTAACCTTCCTGCCCATGTATTTAGATTTATTAATTTCATACTAATTTATATCTAAGATTCTAATTCAAGTGGCTGTTCAACAATAGACTGTTCAGCTAGATTATTTCTTGAAAGAGCATTGTATAATTGAGCCATAATCAATATGGCTATAGGATAAGTAAAAGAGATTACTAATCCATAAAAAACAGATCCTGATATAAAAAACACAAGAGAAATAAAAAGTGTTTTACTCACTGTCCAAAAATTATTATTAGTTAAATTCCAAGAATTTCTTAGAGATGCAATTATTCCTTCCTGTTTATCTACATAAGACATATTAGAAAAAGTTAACCTAACAATAAAATATATCCCTGGAATTATCAACATAATAAATCCACCTAAAATAACAATTCCAGAAGTGATTCCAACTAATACAAAAAATAAAACTTGTTTTATTGATGGAAAATAATTTTGAATAGAACTAATATCTAAATTTTGATTTTGGTTGTTTGTTATACTTATAGAAATAGCAGATGCTGCATAAGACCAAAATAACGAAAGGATAAAAATTATTATTAATAACAAAGTATTTTTTGAATTTTTTTCAATAAAAAAATTAAATATAAAAAAAACAAAACCTAAAATCAAATAAAATTTAGGATTTTGAACAAAAATATCCCAAGAATTATTTAATGCTTTACGAATAGAAAAATCAATTTTTTGTTGTGTCATATATTTTAACGGTCTGGTATTATAGAATAATAATTACCTAAGAATTGTACCATACCAAAAAAAGGATCCGCAAGAGTTTGTACTGCAAATAGAGCATTTTTTGGATAAACATTAAAGAAATATATTACAAATCTTGGCTTATTTGCGGGGAAAAAACCAATAAGTGAGTGTAAATTTCTATCTGTATAATATCCACTACCATCAGGTTTAGCTATTTGAGCAGTTCCAGTTTTTGCAGCAACCGTATAGTCTTTTAGCCCTCTCTTGTATCCATCATCTACAGCATTAACTAACATAGTTTTTATATTAGATAATGTTTCTTGTTTCAGAATTGGATTTTCTGATTTTGGATAAATTAATGCTCTTTCGGAACCACCTTCTTCTATTATAGAACTAACCACATGAGGAGTAATAAGAAATCCTCCATTTGCTAAAGAAGCAAAACTTCTAACTATATTAAGTGGTGTTGTTGCTATTCCTTGACCAAAAGATGCTGTAGCATAGTTAACGTCATTTTTATTTTTTAAGTTTGAAACCAAACCATTAACTTCTCCTGGTAAATCTACTCCAGTTTTTTCTCCAATACGATATCTATTTAACATATACTCTTTGAAATTATCTTTACCCATTTTTTGCTGAACAAAAACCATTCCTGTATTTAATGATTGACTCAGAACTGTTTGCATATTTATATTTCCACGACCTTTTTTGTCGAAATTACTTACTATTTTTCCTCCTATTTCAACAGATCCTGTATCTGTATATGTAGTATTTTCTGTCACAGCTCCTACATCTATAGCTGAAGCCATAACTAACGGTTTAACAATAGATCCCATTTCATAGACGTTCTGTACAAAAGGATTAGTAAAAATACCAAAATCTTTAACTTTTGAATATGAATTTAAATCAAAATTAGGAACACTAGACATGGCAATAATTTCTCCAGTATATGGATCCATTACTATTGCTCCAACAGAGTCACTACTCCACCTCTCTAAAGTATCTAATAAGATATTTTCTATATGGGACTGGACTGTTGGCTCTATAGACGTAATTAGATTACCCGGATTTGATGTATTTTTAAAAATTGTAGATTTAACATTAGCAAATATTTCTGCAAAAAAATTAACATATAGACTATTATTTTCTCTTGATAAAACGTCATTATAATATTCCTCAAGTCCATAATTTCCAATAAGCTGGTCTTTTTTATAAGAAACAAATCCTATTGTTTTTGCTGCTAAACTACCTCCTGGATAGAATCTCCACTTTTGTTTATATAAAGATACTCCTGGTAATTTAAGATTATTTATTTTTTTTGATTGGTCTTCATTTAATCTATCAACTACTTCTTCGTACGGATCATTTTTTTTATTAGTTTGTATTAAAAAAGATTCCTTTTTTAGATTAGGAATGATATTTATTATTTCATTAAAAGTATATTCTATATCTTTTATTTGACTAGGAACAATAGCTAATTTATAACCCTCTACAACAGTAGCTGCAGCTATTGTTGTCCCATCTTTACTGGTAAAGAAAATATTACCTCTATCGAAAATACTTCCTACTGGTGTTATATATTGACGCTCTGCTTTTTCTCTATATTTTTTATAATTCAAAACCTGTAAAGAAAAAAGTTTGACAATAACTATCAATCCTACAATGGAAACTGTAACCATTATTATTTTGATACGTTTATTTTGTATTTTATTGTCCAACATTCCAAGCAAATGCCTTTTGTTGAGTAGCAAAAGAAACATTAGTAGGGCCAACCAATCCTGAACTAATTGCCAGATCTTTAGTTAAATTCTTTTGTAAATTTAAATATACTACCTCTTGTTGACTCATATTAGATGTCAAATTTTTAATCTGATGATTATATGATTGTTGGTTTATTATTGAAAAAGTTATAGCTCCAATAAAATATAAATAACAAGCAAATAAAATCCCTATACTTATCCATAAAAAGCGAGTAGATTTTTGTAAATATAAATTAATATCAAATGTTGTATTTTCTATTTTATTTTGAATTATTGTCATCATATTATTTTATATTTTTTCTATTATACGAAGCTTTGCACTTCGTGATCGTTTATTAATTTTTAATTCTATAGCTGTTGGAATAATTGGTTTTTTTGTGATAACGCGTTCATTCGTTTGTTTTTTCATCCACCTTTTAACTATTCGATCTTCCAAGCTATGAAAAGTGATTACTGCTATGCGACCATTTTTATTTAAGACCCTCCACCAAGCATCTAATGCTTGCTCTATAACTTGAAGCTCATCATTTACAGTAATACGAAGTGCTTGAAAAGTTTTTGTCGCTGGGTGGATTTTTCCTCTTTTTTTAATTACAGTTTCAATAATAGATGCTAATTCAGAAGATTTTTTGATCGGAGTATTTTTTCTTGAATTAACTATCGCTTTTGCTATAAGTTTTGCTTTTTTTTCTTCACCGTAAAAAAAGATAATATCTGCAATAGAGTCTTCTCCCCAAGAATTTACTATGTCATAAGCAGAAAATCCTGTATGAGATCCATTTTTTGAAAAAGACATACTAAGTGCTGTATCTGAATTAAAAGAAAAACCTCTAGTATCATTTAAAAGTTGAAATGTACTTGTTCCTAAATCAAGAATAACTTTGTCTACTACTGAAGACTTGGCTTTCAATAATATTTGTTCTGAATTTTTAAAATTATCCAAAATGAAATCAATATGAGTTTTATTTTTAAATATATCTTCATATCTATTTTTTGCATCTTCATCTAGATCAATACAGATAAGTTTTTTAATATCTGGGAAGTTTTCATAAATTTCTTTACTATGACCCCCTCCACCAAAAGTCCCATCTACAACTACATCTCCTTTTTTTATTGATAAACCTTCTATGCTTTCTTTTAAAAGAACTGGTATATGTTTGGCAATTTCCATATTTATAAAACTCCTATTTCTCCTAAACGATTTGCCAAATCGTCTGCTTTACTTTCAACTTGTTTTTTATAAAGCTTCCAAGTATTTTCTTCCCAAAGTTCTACACGACTATAAACACCTACAATAACAACTTTGTCTTTAATACCAATCTTCTCTTTCAAAGACTCTGGTACAAGAATTCTTCCTTGTGCATCTATAGATACTTCACTAGCACCTCCTATTAGGTATCTACTAAAACTTCTATTATCTGCTTGCAAAGATGATTCTGAAAGTTGTTCTACTTTTTTCTTCCACTCTGTTGTGGTGAAGACAAATAAACTCTTCTCAAGACCTGGAGCAATAACAACATTTTTACCCATTTCTTTCCTAAATTTAATAGGAAAAGAAAGTCTATTTTTATCGTCTATTGTATGTGTATATTCGCCAATTAACATTTTTTAATAAAATTAACCTATTTATTATCTTTCCCACTTCTTCCCACTTAATACCATTTTACCCCACTTCTCCCCTTTTATGCAAATAAATACTGTGGATAACAAAAAGCCCTCTTTGTAAAAGAGGGCTTTAAAATTTAGACTTCTAATTTACTGAAATAATTTTATATTCAAGATCTCCTTTTGGTGTATTCACTACTACTATATCTCCTACTTTTTTCATATATAGAACACTTCCTAATGGAGATTTATAAGATATTTTACCTGAAAGCATGTCTGTTTCTTCACTTCCAACGATTGTAAAGGTTCTATTATTTTCTTCGCCTTGTTTTTGAATTACTACAGTATTGCCTATATTAATAATACCGCTATTAGATCTTTCTACGACTTCAGCATTCTTTAAGACATATTCAATCATAGCGATTCTATCTTCAAGTTTTCCTTGTTCTTCTCTTGCGATATGATATTCGGCATTTTCGGATAAGTCTCCGAGACTTTTTGCATATTCAATAGCTGAAACTATCTCTTTTCTTTTTGTTCCAGAAAGATAAGAAAGTTCAGTTTCTAATTCTTCTTTATTTTCTTTTGTTATATATTCTTTAGCCATAAATTATTTTAAAAGATAATCATATCTTAAAAAGCTCAAGGGGTCAAAAGGTCTTCATTATTAGTAAAAAGATCTACTACAGGAGCAAATGCAGCATTGGCTCCCCTTGTAATTAGTGGTCCATTTTCCATTAAAACTACAAAAGCATATTTGGGTTTTTCATAAGGGAAAAAACCTATTACCCAAGAATTAATTCGTGTATTATTTTTTATTTGAGCAGTTCCTGTCTTTGCGGCAACATGTAATTTTTCATTATTTAAAGAAAATGCAGTCCCACTAGTAACAACAGATCTCATTGCGCTCATTATAATATTATAATTTTTTCTATTCAAAGATATATCTTCATGCTTAATATTGTCATCTGATAAATCATCTACTCTTAAAATTGTAGGTGTTACCAATTTACCATAAGAAGCAATTCCTGAAATAGCTCTTAGCATTTGTATTGGTGTAA
>JAYTQE010000048.1:0-1999 GCA_043746875.1 Minisyncoccota bacterium | reverse complement strand
TCTATTTTATATTTTATAGATAAAAATACTGGTTATTTATGGAGTATGAAATACTAAACTCTTAAGTGAGAAAACTTCTTTTTTATATATAACTCTTGTCCTATAGAAAAAGTATTTGAGATAACCCAATAAAGAGCTACAGCTGCTGCTAATTTTGAAGCTATAAATATTATTATAATTGGTAAAACATATTTTGTTTGAGCAGACATAGAACTTGCAAATTGTTCTTGAAAACCTTTCCCGCCATTAGTTGCTGGTTTTGGAGCAAGAAATGCTTGTATAGCTTGTGTAATACCTGCCAAAATAGCAAGGGGTATAAATGGTTTTGTAATATCAATTAATCCTAAGAAATTATTTTTTAACCCATCTGTATTAAAAAATGAATATAAATGTTCAGGCTGATGAACTCCTTTTATAAAAACAAAATATAGAGCAAAAAGAATAGGGAGCTGAACCAAAAGATACAAACATCCTGAAAATGGATTCATTTTTTCTTCTTTATATAAAGCAAATGTTGCTGTAGCTTCTGCTTCTTTTGATAAATTTTGATCTTTTATAGCTTTTATTTTAGGCTCCAGAGCTTTCATTTTATATTGACTAAGAATGCTTTTTTTACTTAATGGGAACATTATTAATCTTATTATTATAGTAAGAACTACCACCGCCAAACCAACGTCTTGTAGTGTAATGTTTTGAGCGATAAAAATAAGACTATTGTATATTGGGTTGTATATGAAATTATTCCAAAGTGTTTGCATTGATATATTGTACCCATGATTTACAAAATGGCAATTATGGTAAATCTACTTGGGGGTCATTTTTTGGATGACATTTAATTATTCTAAGTATTGTTTTTTTGAAAGCTTTTAAAAAAAAATATTTTTTAAAACATTCAATTCCATATTCTGAACATGTTGGATAAAAAATACATGATGGTTTTGGATAAAAGGGGATATACCTTAATAAACCAACCGATGGTGAAAATACCTTCCTATAAAAAATTATCAATGTTAAAGATATTAAATTTAGTAAATAATTAAATTTTACCCAAAAGATCTTCAAATAAACTTTTAGTTTCGTCATATTGGATGTTATAAGATTGTTTTGATACATAAAATATCACCACACCTGATAATTTAGATTTTTGATACAAATTTATTAATCTGCGCTTAATTTTATTCCTTTTTACCGCTCTTTTTTCGTGTTTTGAGCTTACCACTATTGATATTTTCTTATTTATATCTTTTTTATATTTTAGTGTTCCTAATTTATTATATACTGTTTTATAAGGGTTTTTTAAAAAAAAACCAAATTCTTGTCTATTTATCCGCTTACAAGCGGTTTTCATAACTAAACAGTTATTTTTGCTCTACCTTTACGGCGGCGAGCAGTTAAAACTTTTTGACCACTAGTACTAGCACTTCTGACTAGAAAACCGTGTGTTTTTGCTCTTTTTCTCTTTTTTGGTTGGTATGTTTGAGACATATAATAAATCACTATACACAATATTGTTTAAGTAATCAAGTCTTTATACTTAAGATTTTAATCCACACTATTCACAGTTTATTAACATTTTCGATATTTTTTTATAAGTAGGGTATTATGTATATATGGAAAATAAATTGCCACTACTCTGGGATATGTGTCTTTCAGAAATAGAGTCTCAGATAACAAAGGCTAATTTTACCACTTGGTTTAAAAATACAACTATAAATAAAATAGAAGATGGTATTGCTTTTATAGTTGTACCAAATGAATTTGTAAGAGAATGGATGGTGACTAAATATCAAAAACTAATTTTAAAGGTTCTTGTTTCTAATATAGAATTTTTAAAGGGAGTTGAATTTATAATAGGACGTAGTGAAAAAGCTCCTGTTGTTGTTAAAAAAGACATTGAAAATATCCAAGAGTTACCCCTTCAAGGGAATTACGTTAATAGAGATGATAATCTAAATCCTAAATATACTTTTGATAAATTTATTGTTGGACCTTTTAATGA
>JAYTQE010000047.1:0-5220 GCA_043746875.1 Minisyncoccota bacterium | reverse complement strand
AGTTGGATGAAGAGTAATAATGGCCCTTGAACCATTTACCCTATTTTGAGCAAAAGATATTGAAAACAAACCTAAAAATAAAGCCAAAAAAAAGTACTTTTTCATTTTAAAAATTTTAGTTTATTATATATATCAAACTAGTTTTTGTCAATTATACGACTTAAATATGTTTTTCTATGCTCTTTTGTAATCCCATATTTTTTAATTGCATTTATATGATCTTTTGTTCCATATCCTTTGTTTTTTTCCCAAAAATAATTAGGATATTTCTTTGAAATTTTTATCATGATTTTATCACGCGAAACTTTTGCAACAACTGAAGCGAGGGAGATGATTTTTTTCTTTTGGTCTCCTTTTATAATTGTTTTTTGGTTTGGATATATATTAGGTGCAGACAATCCCCCATCAAGAAAGATTTGACATTTTTTTGGATTAAGATTGAGATCAAAAAAAATATCTTCAATACATAACATAATGCTTTTATTAATACCTTTTAAGTCTATAAATTTTGCACTTCTACTTGAGATTGAAATTTTTACTATTTTTTTATTTTCCATTTTTTTTGCTATATCAAACCATTTTTCCCTAGACATGACTGTCATTTTTTTAGAATCATTTAAACCTGTCCATATAATTTTCCTATAATCACTTTCTTTTATGGCACAACCTGAGACAAATACATGGCCAGAAAGAGGTCCCCTTCCGACTTCATCAATTCCTACAATCCAAACAGGTTTTTGCGGCTTAAATCTCATATACTGTCAATATAACAGAGACTTGCTCTGACTGCTATAATAAAAATATGTCATTCGTCCACCTCCATACTCATAGCCATTATTCATTATTAGATGGCATGTCAAAAGTTCCTGATTTAGTTAATAGAGCAAAAGAGCTTGGTATGAAGGCTCTGGCTTTAACAGATCATGGAAATATGTATGGGGCTATAGAATTTTATAATACTTGTAAAAAAGCAGGTATAAAACCAATACTAGGTGTTGAAATTTATGTAGCAGAACGAACACGTTTTGATAAAGAGTCTGGGATAGATAATAAACGTTATCATTTAACCTTGCTTGCAAAAAATAACTTTGGATACAAAAATTTAATGCAATTAGTAAGTCTTGCAAATATTGAAGGATATTACTACAAACCTAGAGTAGATACTGAATTACTTTCCAAATATAACGAAGGTATTATATGCCTATCTGGCTGTCCTGGTAGTCGATTCATTAATTATATTAAGAATGACAATATACCAGAAGCAAAAAAATTGCTTAATTTTTATATAGAAATATACGGTAAAGAAAATGTCTACGTAGAGGTAATGAAACATGAAGAAGTAGAATGGTACATACCTTTAATACCTAAGATTATTGAAATAGCAAAAGATTTAGCACTACCAATTGTTGGAACTTGGGACTCCCATTATTTATATGAAGAAGACAAAGATGCTCATAATACACTTTTAGCTATAAATACTAATAGTCAAAGTTTCAAATTTAATGGAAATTATTCTTTAATAAGTCCAGATCAGGCAAAAAAAATATTTGAAGATATTCCTGGTGCTATAGAAAATACAGTTAAATTGGCTCAAAGTGTAGATATAGATATAGAATTGTCTCCTTGGAAATTTCCAACATACCCTATAAAAGTAGATTCTGACTATGATACCGAATTAAGAATTTCTGTAGAAAAAGGATTACTCGATATGGACTACAAAAAAACAGATGTTGTAAAAGAGCGCATAGAATTTGAACTTGATATTATTAAACAAAAAGGATTTTCTTCATATTTTTTAGTTGAAGCTGATTTAGTCAGAGCAGCAAGAGAGATGAATATTTATACAAATACAAGAGGCTCTGCTGCTGGATCTTTAGTTTCTTATTTAACTGGTATTACTACCGTTGATCCAATAAAATACAAATTACCTTTTGAAAGATTCCTCAACCCTCTTAGACCAGGAATACCTGATATAGATCTAGATATAGCTGATGACAGAAGAGATGATTTAATAAACTATGCGAAAGAAAAATATGGTAATTCTGCTGTAGCACAAATTTGTACATTTGGAACAATGGCTGCTCGTGGTTCAGTAAGAGATGTCGCACGTGCACTGGGTTATCCTTACAATATTGGTGATAAAATAGCCAAACTTATACCAATGGGAAGTCAGGGTTTTCCTATGACAATAGAACAAGCTATAAAAATAGAGCCTGAATTAAAGTCTTTATATGAATCTGACAAAGGAACTGCTGAGATAATAAATATGGCCAAAAAAATAGAAGGAAATGTAAGGCATATTTCAGTTCATGCTGCTGGAGTAGTAATCTCTCCAACGTCTAATATTGTAGACTTTACTCCTATCCAATATGATACAAAAGGTGAAGGAAAGATAATAACACAATACGATATGTTCACAGGAGGAAGAGATGGTGTAGTAAATCTTCCTAAATTCGATATGCTTGGTATAAGAAATCTACAGTTTATATCAGGAGCAATAGAAAGAATTGACAAGATTCATAATATAAAAATTGATATTGATAAAATACCATTAGATAACAAAAAAGTTTTTGAAATGTTATCTCGAGGAGAAACTGTTGGTGTATTTCAAATGGCTGGAGACGGAATGACTCATTATATAAAAGAATTAAAACCTACAAAAGTAGAAGATCTTATGGCGATGGTTGCACTTTATCGTCCTGGACCAATGGAAGTGATCCCTGAATATATTAAAAGAAAAAAAAATCCCAAACTTGTTACTTATCCAGACCCAAGGTTAGAAGAAGATTTAAATGCTTCTTATGGTTTACTTGTTTATCAAGATGATGTCTTAATAACAGCAATACGTCTTGCTGGATATGATTGGCTCGAAGCTGACAAATTTCGTAAGGCTATGGGTAAAAAAATCCCAAAAGAAATGGCTGAACAAAAAAATAAATTTTATAAAGGATGTACAGAATATGGTGGTCTAAAACAAAATCAGATAGATGATCTTTGGCAAAAAATTGAACCTTTTGCTGCTTATGGTTTTAATAAAGCTCATGCTGCAAGTTACGGTATGGTTGCTTATAAAACAGCATATCTCAAAGCCAACTACCCTGCTGAGTATTTATCAGCTTGTATGACAGCAGAAGCTGGAGATATAGAAACATGTAGTCAATATATTGGTGAGGCAAAAAGAATGGGTTTTGCTATATTACCCCCAGATGTAAATGAATCTTTTTCTGATTTTACTGTTGTTGTAGAAAATAATACTACTAGTAATAAAATTCGTTTTGGACTTCGTAATATTAAAAATTTTGGACTAGAAATAGGAAAGGCTATTATAGCTGAACGAAAAAACAATGGTAAGTTTTCTTCTATAGAAGATTTTCTAGAAAGAGTTCAGCATAAAAATCTAAATAAGAAATCTCTTGAGGCGCTTATTATGTGTGGGGCATTAGATCAATTTGGAGAAAGAGGTCTTTTGCTTAAAAATTGTGAAGTCCTATTACGATTTCATAAAGAAATAAAAAATGAATCTTCTGCTCAAGATTCATTGTTTGTGGGGATGGACATTGCACCTCAAAGTACTCTGAATCTTACTCCTACAGAAGCAGTTACCACAACTGAAAAACTTGTCTGGGAAAGAGAGATACTTGGTATATATGTATCTGGTCATCCACTTGATAAATATGAAGAAAAAATTATTAAATCTGGAATAACCATAGATAAACTATTAGAAGAAAAGGATAAAAAAAATAGAATACTAATTGCAACTATTGAAAGTATTAAAATTATTTTAACAAAAAAAAATACTCGTATGGCTTTTGTATCTATTTCTGACAAAACAGGAATTGTAGAAGGAGTAATTTTCTCTGAAGTTTTTAAAGAAGTAGGTAAAAATTTAGTAGAAGGAATGATTGTTGCACTGGATTGTAATATAACAAAAAGAGATGATAGAAAATCTTTGATAATTAATAATATAAAAATACTTTAAAATTGACTTTTATAGAAAAATCTGCTATAATAAATTAAACAAACTTTGTTATATGAAAAAAGCAACTCTATCAGAAATTAGAAAAGATTTTGAAGATATAGAAAAAATTTTAAATGGAGAATCTTTACCTAAAAAAAAGATGACTTCAAAAAAAATTAGGAAAATAGCTATCTCTATAAAAGATTATTCATTGAGATATTTTGAGGATGCAAGTATACGCCTATATAATATGTACAATATTAATCCTCAGAAATTTTCAGATTTTAACAGTATACAAGAAACCAAGATTTTATTAAGAAAATATTCTAACTTTTATAAAGAACTATTGGAAAAAAGATCTATATTCCTTCAAAATTTTCATAAAATTATCACATCAAAACCTTGATGCAATTTTTTAACTAAAAAACCCTTGTTAAAATAACAAGGGTTTTTTAAATAACTTTTTAAATAGATATTTTATCAATTGAATTCATTATAGATATGATCTCATTTGCATATGTTGGGACAACAGATGGTGGATTATAAGATTCAAGTATTCCTCTTAAAGTCTTACCTTTATAATAATATGCAGTTGATGCATGATTACCTCCTATATGTTTGGCAACTGTATCTATAGCTTCATCAAAACTTTTGAAACCAATTTTACAAGATCCCCATCCAAATGGATTTTTCTTACAAGCAAATTTACCTCCAGTTGTCTCACGCATCGCTATTGATGGAAGTAAATTCCAAGGTAGTTCATGCTCTTCAGCAGCAAGTACCATTTTCATCCCATAACCTTCAAGAGGAAGATCATACTTAGCAAAATATGTATCTATTTTTGCAGCATGATTTTCCCTTTCTTGTTGTAGAGATTCTTTTTCAGAATATACTATCTGATCATCAGTACTATTTTTAATACTTTGATTTACAGATATTGTAAATACATTCATTGATAATGTTGTGGCTACGAGCGGCACTATAATAAAAGAATTGATTATTTTTTTTGTTGTAGTATTCATAATTTCCGGTTGAGCTCCGGAGGAACAACATGTCAGTAAGTTCTTGTTTTTTGTTTTTAGGCCAAAAATAAGAAATTCCTTATACCCTAAATAAGGTGTAAGGACTGTCAATATAGTATCATAATGTATATAGATTGTCAATACTTATACAATAAAAATATACTATGTCAAATTTAAAATACCCTTATTTTATAAGGGTATTTTTGATAAATGTATTTGACAAAATACTATAAAAATAGT
>JAYTQE010000046.1:0-50422 GCA_043746875.1 Minisyncoccota bacterium | reverse complement strand
CTGTTCAAGGAGGAGGTTCAACTTATAATCTTCAATGTACAAATGGAGGACAAACAGTTACAAGTTCAAATAGTGTAGTTAATGTTTGTGCCCCAAACTTTAGCTTGGGAGCTAATCCAAGTTCTATAGCTTTTGTAGATGGAACAGGGATATATACAGGTAAAAAGATTGTAACTTATTCTATTACAGCAACTCCTATGAATGGATTTAATTCTAATGTTAGTCTTAGTGTAAATCTTCCACCTATGCCACCTAGTACATCATATTCATTTACACCATCAAATTTAATGAATTATTCAGGAGGAGGGTATTCACCTATAACTTTAACTATATTCATGGATGCAGCTGATATGACTTCAACTACCGTATATAGTCCTATAGTTATAGAAGGTATTGGAGGAGGATTAACAAGACAAGCAATAGTTTCGGCTAGTGCCAATGGAAAGAAAAGACCTATCTTCAAAGAATTTTAAATAAATAAAAAGCCAACATTGTGTTGGTTTTTTTGTTACAATAAAGAATATGATTATTAATGAATCAAAATTACGCAATATGTTGCTTGATACAAATATTGTTACATTGGATGATTTAAATAATTTTGATATTTCCAAAAAAGATAAAATTCAAAGTTTGTCTGATTTTCTATTGTCATCTGGAAAAATAAAAGAGAATGAATTAAAAAGATTAGAAGCTTATGTTTTAGGAATACCTTTTATAGGATTAGAAAAAGAAAAAATTGATTCTAATATTTTAAGTTTGATACCAGAACCAATTGCTAGGAAATATAATGTAGTTCCATATAGAAAAAATGGCATAAATTTGGAAATTGCAGTTTTGGATATTGATAACCTTCCTGCTATTGATTTCATTAAGAAAAAGACAGGACTCAAGATTCAACCTAGAATGACAGATTCTGAATCTATAAAAGCAGTTCTTCAGCAATACAAAAAAAGTCTCCAGGCTGAATTTGATTCTATAATTCAAAAAGAAGTAGGAAATATAACCAGAATTGATGACAAAAAAGATGACGAGGGAAATGCAAATGATTTGAAAAAATTAGCAGATGATTTGCCTGTTATAAAAATAGTAGATTCTTTGATTTCTCATGCAATCCTTCAAGGTGCATCTGATGTACACATAGAACCAGGAGAAACTGAATTAATAATTAGATATCGTATTGATGGAATATTACATGATGCTATGACATTACCAAAAGATGCAGCTCCTGCTGTAACTGCTCGTATTAAAGTTTTGTCCAATTTAAAACTTGATGAAAAAAGACTACCTCAAGATGGTCGATTTAAAATAGTGTTGGACGAACAACCTGTATCATTTCGTGTATCAACACTTCCAACTTATTTTGGAGAAAAAACTGTTATACGTATATTAAGAGAATCATCTCATGGTTTTAGTTTAGAAGGACTCGGTTTTCATGGAGAGTCGCTTGAAAGAATTCATGATGGTATGAAGCAACACTCAGGTATACTACTTGCTTCTGGCCCTACAGGAAGTGGAAAAACTACTACTTTATATACAATGATTGATATATTAAATACTCCATTTGTAAATATTTCAACAGTTGAAGATCCAATCGAATATCAAATGGCTCGTATTAATCAAACTCAGGTTCGTTCAGATATAGGAATGACTTTTGCAAATGGCTTAAGGGCATTACTTCGTCAAGATCCAAATATTATAATGGTTGGAGAAATAAGAGATGGAGAAACTGCAAGTTTGGCAGTTAATGCTGCACTTACAGGACATTTAGTACTTTCTACTATACATACAAACTCCGCAGCAGGAGCAATCCCTAGACTTATAGATATGGGAGTTGAACCATTCTTGATCGTATCAACAGCAAAAACTATTATTGCTCAACGTTTGGTTCGTCGATTGACTAAGGTTAAAGAGGAATATTTTTTATCAGATTCAGAATTTCAAGCATTAGAAAAACTTGTAGATATGAATAAAATGCTCCAAGTTTTGATTGAAGAAAAAGTTGCAGCACCAGAATCTAAATGGAAAGATATACCATTTTTTAAACCAAAAATTAGTGATGAATCAGATGATGGATTTAAAGGAAGAGTGGGGATACATGAAGTTTTGAAAATTAGTCCAGCAGTAAAAGAAATTATTTTACGCAATGGAACTGCTGATGAGATTGAAGCTCAAGCAAAAAAAGAAGGAATGATTACGATGCTTGAAGATGGCATTTTCCAGGCAGTTCAAGGAAAGACAAATATTGAAGAAGTCCTTCGTGTTGTTAGTGAGTAATTTTAATTAAGTGTATAATTAAAATAGTATTTTAATTATATTAATATGAAATTTGAATATAAAGGTCGCAATAATTCAGGCCCAGTATCTGGAACAATAGAAGGTAAAAATAAAGATGAAGCAATAATTCATTTAAGAGATAGTGGAATAACACCATTTCTTATTAAAGAAAAAAGCTTAACATTTTTTGAATCATTTAATTTTTCTTTTTTTAAAGGAGTTAAATTAAGTGAAAAAATTGTTTTTACAAAAAATTTGGCAGGAATGCTTCGCGCAGGATTACCTTTAACAAGAGCTCTTGATGTATTAACTAAACAAACAGAAAATAAATTCTTTAAAGAAGTTATAGATTTTTTAATTGAAAATATTGATAAAGGTGGTACTTTTTCTGATGGTTTGGAAAAATTTCCAAATATTTTTTCACCACTTTTTATATCTATGGTTAGAGCTGGGGAAGAATCAGGAAGTTTACCAGCAACTCTTCTTGAAATAGGAACTAATTTAGAAAAAAGCTACGCTTTAAATAGAAAAATAAAAAGCGCAATGATGTATCCAATGATTATTCTAGTGGCTATATTTATTATCGGAATATTAATGTTTATTTTCGTTGTTCCAACTCTTACAAAAACATTTAAAGATTTAGGAGTAGAACTTCCTGCATCAACACGATTTGTTGTTGGGATAAGTGATTTATTAGCAAATCATATATTTTTAGTGATTTTAGGTATAGCAGCTTTTGTTTTTATAATTTATATGTTGTTTAAGCTTCCAAGAACAAAAAGAGCCATTGATTACATAATAATAAGACTTCCGGTTATCGGAACTTTAATAAAAGAGGTTAATGCCGCTAGAACTGCTCGGACTCTTTCTTCTCTTATTACGTCAGGTGTCAATATCAGTAAAGCAATTTCAATTACTAAAGAAGTACTACAAAATGTTTATTATAAAAAAGTCTTAGGTGAAGTAGAAAATATAATTCAAAAAGGAGAACCAATGTCAAAAGTTTTTAAAGCAAATACTAAACTTTACCCTATTATGGTTGGAGAAATGATGGAAGTAGGAGAAGAAACTGGAAAATCTGCTGATATGTTACTTGATATCGCTATATTTTATGAAGGAGAAGTTGATGCAAAAACTAAAGATCTATCTACTATAATAGAGCCAGTATTAATGATTTTTATTGGAGGAGCGGTTGGATTTTTTGCTGTATCAATGCTTTCTCCTATGTATTCGATAATGGATTCAATAAAATAATATGATTTTTTTTAAATTAAAAAATAATTTTAGACAAGGATTCACTTTAGTTGAAATATTAATTGTAATAGGTGTAATTGTTATTCTTACAAGCATAATGAGTGTTTCTATTTTAAATTTTAAAAATAAACAAGCATTAGAAAATAGTACAAATATGATTATTTCTACTCTAAATGATGCTAGGGCTAAAACTCTTGCATCTGTAAATAATAATCAATATGGAGTACATATACAAAATGATAAAGTAGTTATTTTTACAGGAGGAACATATAGTTCATCTACGATATCAAATGAAAATTTTTTTTATGAAAGCCCTGTTTCTATGACAGCATTATCTTTAAATGGAGGCGGATCAGATATTAAATTTGATAGACTCAAGGGTTCAACGAGTCAATATGGTACTATTACTATAGCTTTGCCTGGTAGCACTAGTAGAAATATTACAGTAGCATCTACTGGTACTATTCAAAGAAATTAAATGAAATTTTTAAATCAAAAAGGTTTTTTTCTAGTTGAAGTTGTTGTCACAACAGCTATTATTACTGTTGTATTAGTAAGTATTTTAGGTTTAATTCAAAATAGTGTAGAGGCATCACAAAGATCTCTTGAATTTACTCAAGCAGGATATCTTCTTGAAGAAGGAGTCGAATCTATTAAGTCTATTAGAGATGGAGTTTGGACTAATATCACAGCATTGTCTGTAGGAACAAATTATTATTTATCATGGAATGGTTCTAACTGGAGTCTTTCTACAACACCAAGTACAATAGGACTATTTACACGTATAGTTACAATAGATACAGTATCTCGTGATAGCAGTGACGATATAACACTTTCCGGTGGAACAAATGACACGGGAACTAAGAAGTTTTCAGTAGCAATTACATGGAATACACCATCAGGTAATCAAAGTAAAAATATAGAATTTTATATTTCTGACATAAGAAGTTAAATATGAAAATAAATAAATTACAAAAAGGTTATTCAATTCTAGAGCTTGTAATTTATATTGCTCTTTTTTCAATTATAGTAGTAGTAATTATAAATTCTTTATTAACTATTACTAAAACTTATTCAACAGCTCAAGGCTACAGAAGATTACAAAGTAATGGAGACTTGATAATGGATAGAATTGCAAGAGAAATTAGAAGCTCTAATACTATTGTCTCGGCGACATATAATACAAATCCTGGATCAATTTCTTTATCAGGAGTGGACTCTATCGGAGGTACTAAAAGTTCATCATTTAGTATTACAAATGGAGTATTACAAATAAATGATAATGGGAATATTGGAGATTTGTCTACCTCAGAGGTTGTAGTTACCTCTTTGATATTTAGAAATATTACAACAGCAAATAGTCTTGGAATAAAAGTAGAAATGACACTAACTACTGCAAATGGTTATATAGTTAGTGCTCCATTTTATTCAACAATTTTATTAAGAAATAAATGATTAAAAAATTTTTTTTAAAAAATAATAAACAAAAAGGAGGGGTACTTTTGGTAGTTATGATTTTATTTGTCGCAATATCACTTTCAGTGACTATTGGCCTTGTTGTCCCTGTTATAAAAGCAAATAAAGTAGCTGTAAATTCTATTGAATCTAAGCGTAGCTATGCCATGGCTGAATCTGGGGTAGAAGATGTATTTTATAGACTAAGAACAGCTCGACAGGTTTCCCCTACTGAAACTTTAATCTTGGGTAATAATCAATCAACAACAACTATTACAGATATTGTTGGAGGAAAAAAACAAATCAATACTATAGGTGATAGTAATAGCAGGAATAGAACAATAAATACTATTGTTGTTCAAGGAGTTGGAGCTTCATTTGTTTATGGTATTCAAAGTGGTCAAGGTGGTATATCAATGGCTAATAATTCTAGTGTTTCAGGAAGTGTTTATTCAAATGGTTCAATAACAGGATCAGGATCTATTACAGGAAGCGCTACTTCAGCAAATTCTGCAGCTCTTTATGCTGACCAACAAAATGGTTCTGGTACACCAGCAAATAATATAACTTTTGGTAATACTAATGGCACTCAAGACATATCTCAAAGTTTTCAAGTAAGTACAACAGAGATTTTGAATAAGATTCAAGTTTATATAAAAAAAGTTAGCACACCAGCAAATATAACACTAAGATTGGTTACAGATTCAAATGGTAGCCCATCAACAAATACACTTGCAACAGGGACATTGTCAGCATCATCTATTTCTACAAATTATGGATGGATTGATATTTCGCTATCTACTAGTATACAATTATCAACAGGTATAACTTATTGGATCGTTCTTGATGGAGCGACATCTTCATCAAAATATTATCAAATAGGAGGGAATTCAAATTATACAAATGGTCAAGCAAAAATTGGTCAATATAGTGGGACATGGAATAATACATCTCCAACAGGTCTTGATATTTTTTTTAAGGTTTATTTAGGTGGAGAAACAGGTCTTATTAGTGGTATTACAGTAGGGACAAATGGTGTGGGTAATACCTATGCAAGGACTGTGAACAATTCAAATATACAAGGTACTAATTATTGTCAAAGTGGCACTGGAAATAATAAGTCTTGTAATACTAGCTTAGCTGATCCTACGTCTATAGATATGCCTATTTCTGATATAAATATTGATGATTGGAAAGATGAAGCACTTTCTGGTGGTACATATAGTGGAAATTATAATGCAAGTGGAACTTCAACATTAGGTCCCAAAAAAATTTCTGGTAATTTAAGTGTTACAAATGGGGCGATTCTTATCGTCAGTGGAACTCTTTGGGTTACCGGAAATGTAGATATAAGTAACAATGCAACAGTAAGACTTGCATCTTCCTATGGAGGATCAAGTGGAGTAATAATTGTCGATGGAACAGTGAATGTTGGTAATAATGCTAATTTCTCAGGATCAGGAAATTCTGGAAGTTATGTAATGGTACTTTCTACATCAAGTTCAACATCTGCAATAACACTTTCTAATAATGCTGGAGCTGTAATTTTGTATGCTGCAAATGGAACATTAAACGTCTCTAATAATGCTGGAGCAAAGTCGGTTAATGGTTTTAAAATAAATCTTAACAATAATGCTGTTATTAATTATGATTCTGGACTTGCTAATATAAACTTTTCTAGCGGACCATCAGGTTCTTGGTCTTCATCTTCTTGGCTTGAACAGTAGTATTTTTAGTATGCTATAATATTTTATAATTAATTATGAAAATACTAATTGCAAACTGGAAAATGGCTCCAGAAAAAAAAGTCCAAGCTATAGACCTTGCTAAGAAATCTAATCTTTTAGCAAAAAAATATAAAAAAAATATCTCTTTGATTATATGTTCTCCTAGTATTCATATAAGTAATGTTTCTAAATTTACAAAAACAGCCAAATTGGGAGCCCAATGGGTATCTAGTATTACAGAGATTGCTCAAACTGGTTTGATTTCAGCTAATATGTTGAAGGATTACGGAGTAGAACATTGTATAATAGGTCATTCAGAATCAAGATCAAGAGGTGATACAAATGAAATTATAAAAGAACAATCTAAGAGATTGTTGGAGAAAAAAATAATTTCAATTTTATGTGTAGGAGAAACAGAAAGAGATTCTCATGGGTGGTACTTAAGTACAGTTAAGGATCAAATCGAATCAATATTGAAAGATATACCTAAAAGTATGTTGAAATATTTTATTATCGCATATGAGCCTGTTTGGGCGATAGGTAAAAATGCTATTCGCCAAGCAAATCCAGAAGAGTGTAATGAAATGGTAATTTTTATTCGTAAAATTATTACTGATATTCATGGAGAAAAAAGTGCAGCCCTTGTAAATATTTTGTATGGAGGATCAGTTGATGAGATTAATGCAATTAATTTTGTGAAGGAAGGTAATATACAAGGATTTTTAGTAGGTAGAGCAAGTCTAGATATTAAAAAATTTGAAAAATTAACAGCTAATATTGTATCTATATAATGAAAACATTAAAAGATCTTCCAAAATTAAAAAATAATAGAGTAATTGTAAGAGTTGATTATAATGTTCCTATTAAAGGAACAAAAATTTTAGATCATAAAAGAATTGATGTTAGCTTTAAAACATTAAATTTAATTTTAAAAAAAGGAGGAATACCAGTTTTGATAGCTCATTTGGGAGAAGGTAAAGAAAGTTTATTACCAATCGCAAAATATTTATTAAAAAAATATAAAGTAGTCTTTATTACTAAAGATATTTATGATAATGATTTTATTTCTGTTTTAGATAAAGTACCAAAAGGAACATTAATTCTAATTGAAAATATTCGTCGCTATAAAGAAGAAGAAATAAATGACAAAGCTTTTGCTAAATTACTATCTTCACTAGGAGAATTTTATGTAAATGATGCTTTTTCTGTTTCACATAGAAAACACGCTTCTATAGTGGGAATTCCTAGATATTTACCCTCATTTGCAGGAGAACAATTAATTACTGAAATAAAAAATTTAAACAGTGTTTTTAATAATAAAAAAAACCCATTTGTTTTTATTTTAGGAGGAGCAAAGTTTGGGACAAAGATTCCATTACTAAAACGTTTTAATGAGACAGCTGATAATGTTATTATCGTTGGGGCAATATTAAATAATTTTTATCATTTATTGAATTTTGAAGTAGGAGACTCTGTTGTTGAAACAGGTTTTGATAAACAAATAAAACCATTATTGAAAAGTAATAAATTATTACTACCAATAGATGTCATCGTGCTTAGAGGTGAGAAAAAAATAATAGTATCTCCTGCTGAAATACAAAAAAATGACATAATCTCTGACATAGGTCCACTTAGTGTAAATTTAATAAAAGATAAAATTAAAAAATCCAAAATTATAGTTTGGAATGGACCATCAGGATGGTATGAAAAAGGCTTTGTTTCTGGAACTATTGGAATAGCAAAAGCTATTAAAGAGTTCAATGTGAAAGCTATAATTGGTGGAGGAGATACTGGAGTTATTATTGAAAAAATCTTTAAAGATTATAACAATAAAAAAGTTTTTATTTCTAGTGGTGGAGGTTCAACACTTGATTATCTAGCAAAAGGAAAATTACCCGGTATAGATGCTCTAAAGTAAAAAACTTTTTATCTTTTCTGCAAAAATTTCTTTTTCTCCATCTTCATATATTGCATGATCCCATTTTGCATTAGGGTGATCATAATTACTTGGAATTAAGTGTATGTGAAAATGAGGAACTTGAATTCCTTCTACTAAAACTTTGACGTAATCACAGTAGGTAGCTTTTTTAAGTGAAGAAATTATATATTTTGTTTTTATAAAAATTTTACCTATTATTTCGTCTGGAACATCTTGAATCCAAGGGTAAGATTTTTTTGTTAAAATTAAAGTGTGTCCTTTACTTACAGGATTAATATCAAGTATTGAAAAAAAATCATCATCTTCGTATATTTTTGTACAAGGAATTTCTCCTTTTATAATTTTTTCAAAAACTGTATCATTCATAATCTTTAGTATATGGTAGAATCACTTCTATGCAAAATACCAGATTCTCACCCTCAGAACTCAATGAAATTCTTGTAGAGTATTTTGGACTTACAGAAAAAAATATAGACTCTTTTGTTTCTCCAGAATACCATTTTGGAGACTTCTTTTTATTTAAAGATATGGAAAAAGCTGTTGGAAGACTTTATAGAGCTATAAAAAATAATGAAAATATAGGGATATATGGTGATTATGATTGTGATGGAATTCCTGCTGTAGTTATATTGGTAGATTTATTTAAAAAGATTGGTAATATTGAAAATATTCATATTTATATTCCAGACAGACATGATGAAGGTTATGGTCTGAGTCAAAGAGGAATAGATGAGTTATTTAAAAAAGGAGTATCGTTGATGATTACGGTAGACTTAGGAATTACAGCTATTGATCACGTTAAAAATGCTCAAGAAAAAGGAATTGATGTTATTTTAACTGACCACCACGAACCACTTAATACTGGTTTTCCAGAAGCGTATTGTGTTATACATCCAAGAAATGGTACATATCCAAACCAAGACCCATGTGGTGCAGGTGTGGCATTTTATTTTATTTCTGCATTTTTAGAAAAATACAGAGGTGAATTTGATATACAAATAGGTTGGGAAAAATGGTTATTAGATTTGGTGGGATTTGCAACATTGGCAGATATGGTTCCTCTTGTTGGAGAAAATAGAATGTTGGCTAAATATGGACTTGTTGTAATGAATCAAACTAAACGTTTGGGTCTTAAAACTTTGTTTTTAAAAAATAATATAAATTTAAACTATCTCACTGAAAATGATTTAACCTTTACTCTTGCTCCAAGGCTTAATGCCGCATCACGTATGGATACTCCAATGCTTGCATTTGAACTTCTTTCTACGAATGACGAAACTGTAGCATTAACTATTGTTAAAAAATTAGATCAAATAAACAATGAAAGAAAATTATTAGTAGCTCGTATTGTAAAATCCGCACACATAAATTTAGATAATAGAGAACTCCCAGAAATTGTTGTTGTGGGAAATCCAGATTGGAGACCAGCAGTCTTAGGTTTGGTAGCCAATAAACTTCAAGAATTTTATAATAAAAGTTTTTTTGTTTGGGGAGAAGGAGGAGATGGTTCTATAAAAGGATCTTGTCGTATGGTTAGTAGGCATCATGCTGCATTACTTTTTCAAGCATTACCAAAAGATTTTATGTTACATGCCGGAGGACATAAAGCTGCAGGAGGGTTTTCTATCACTAAAGAAAAAATACATTTTTTAGAAAATGCACTTAATAGTTCTATTTCAAATGTTTCACATATAGAAGAATCTTTAGAAGAAAAAACGATAATTTTATCATTAGGTTCTGTGACAATAAAAAATTTAGAAGTAATTAGGAAATTTGCTCCTTTTGGTGTTGAGAATTTAGAACCAATATTTTTGTTTAAAAATGTGGAAGTTCAAAATATAAAAATGTTTGGGAAAAACAAAGAACATCTAGAGTGTATTATGCGAGAAGGGAGTTATTCTGTAATAGCATTTAATTTTTTTACTAGTAAGGATCTTTTAAGTAAATTATCAATTGGCAGTATTGTTTCTTTTACTGGAGTGTTTGAATCAGGATATAGAGGTGGAGTGAGAATTAGGATAAAGGAAGTGTTATAATATATTTCTATATGAAAGAAGATCAATTTGAAAAAATTATTGCCAGACCTGCTAAATTGCTTGAAGAAGGAGTAGAAGAGATCAAAAAATTTGAACACGAACTTGTAAGTAAAAAACCATTTGGAAAAGCAAAAGAATATTGGCACAATTTAGGTCCTGGATTGACTACTGGAGCGGCAGATGATGATCCTTCAGGTATTGCAACTTATTCTCAAACTGGAGCAAAATATGGTTACCAACTTCTTTGGGTTTCACTTTTTACATTTCCTTTAATGGCTATTGTTCAAGAAATGTGTGCTCGTATAGGAATGGTAACAGGTCGAGGTCTAGCTGCAAATATACGTAAACATTATTCTAAACCAGTCTTATATACAGTAACATTTCTTCTTGTTGCTGCTAATGTATTTAATATAGGAGCAGATTTTGGAGCTATGGCTCAAGGTGCTAAGTTAATTTTTCCATCACTTAGTTTTGCTGGGTTGGTAATATTTTTTGGTATTATTACAATATTACTTCAAGTTTTTACTACATATGCTAGATATGCAAAATTTTTAAAATATTTAGCATTAGTTCTACTTTCATATATTGCATCAGCATTATTTATAGATTTTGATTGGAATTTAATTTTGAAACATACAGTTATTCCTTCTATTACTTTTTCTAAAGAACAAATACTTATAATTGCTGGAATATTAGGAACAACAATTTCGCCATATCTTTTCTTTTGGCAAACTTCACAAGAAGTTGAAGAAGATATATTAAAAGGTAATAAAACTATAACTCAAAGACAGCACTCAGCACATCCAAAAGATATTCGCAAAATGCGAATAGACGTTTGGACTGGAATGTTTTTTTCAAATATTGTTATGTTCTTTATTATTGCAGCTTGTGCTGCCACTCTTTTTGCAAATGGAATTACAAATATAAATTCTGCAGCAGACGCTGCTCTTGCTCTGAAACCCTTTGCTGGAGATTTTGCTTATACCTTATTTGCTATAGGGATAGTTGGAACAGGAATGCTCGCTGTACCTGTCCTTGCTGGGTCAGCGTCTTATGCTGTAGCTGAGAGTATGGGTTGGAAATTTGGTTTGTACAAAAAATTAAAAAATGCTTATTCATTTTATGGTGTGATTATTTTAGCTGTTATTGTTGGTATAGGTTTGAATTTTATAGGACTAGACCCAATTAAAGCACTTATTTATTCTGCAGTTGCAAATGGTGTTGTATCGCCTGTTGTTTTATATTTTATAGTTAAATTTGGTGGTGATGAAAAAATTATGAATAAATATAAAAATACTAGATTAGTTAATATTTTAGGATGGATAGTAACTTTTATTATGGCAATATCTAGTATTGCAGTAATTGTGTCATTGTTTAAATAATTATGAAAAAAAATAATATAAAAAGATTAGTTATATATACAGATGGAGCATCTCGAGGTAATCCGGGCTTAGGTGGGTGGGGAGCGGTTATTCTCGTAGATGATTTTGTTATGGAAATTACTGGAAGTAAAAAAAAAGCAACAAACAATCAAATGGAGCTTCAAGCGGTTATATCGGTACTTTCTGATACTTCATCTCGTAAATATAAAGGTTCTGTAACAGTATTTTCTGATAGTGCTTATGTTGTAAATGGATCAAATTCTTGGGTTTGGGGATGGGAAAAAAAAGGATGGATTACTATGAACAAAACTCCAGTTGAAAATAAAATTATGTGGCAAGAATTACTAGTCTTATTAAAAGAGTACAAAGATAGATTAACTATTACTAAAGTTTCAGGTCATGCAGGAGATCTCTACAACGAACGCTGTGATGAGCTTGCAGTCGCTGCAGCTCTTGGTGAAAAAACTAACCACTTTAAGGGAGCACAAAAAGATTATGATAAATTTCTAGAAGAAATCGGGACAACACTCAAAGAAACGAAACCAAAGAAAAATAAAAATAATACTCCGGCATATTCATATATCTCACTCGTTGATGGCAAGGTTCATACTGACAAAACTTGGGCTGCTTGTGAGAAGCGTGTGAAGGGAACAAAAGGTGCCAAATACAAAAAGGTTTTTTCAAAAGATGAAGAAATTAGTTTAGTTCAAGATTATACACTTAAAACTTTGCTATAAAAAATGATAAAATATAATATATGCTCGTACTGTTTTGTATTAGCTTGATTATAGGTTCAACATTTTATTATCAGTTAAACTTTAGTCTTACTGAAATTTATTTTTTGAGTATTCTTTGGGGAGTATTTTTTTGTTTAATTTTTAGAAACTTCAAAGGAATATTAATAGGTTTAATTTTAACATTAACAGTAATACTTGGAGCTTTAAGAATATGGATGATGCCTGTTCATGAAATAGAAATAGGCAATAGAGCACTTAGCGGTATAGTTCAAAGTATAGATGAAAGATTAGATAAGACATTACTTATAGTTAAATTAGATAATTCTGATGGTAAAGTCCAGGTTGAATTATCTCATATTAACAATATATTACCGGGAGACTATATATCATTTCGCGGACAAGTAAAAGAGCCAGAAAACTTTGTAACTGATTCGGGTAGAATATTTCCATATAAACAATATTTAAGTAGTAAAGGTATAGACGCTATAGTAAACAATGCTCAAATAGCAAATATTGAATTCTTTAGGCAAGGCCTAAAGAATGGTGAGATTAGGAATTATGTTGTTAGATATGCCACTATTACTCGCTCATGGATTGCAAGACAATTGTCGAAAAATATATCTTTCCCAGTTGATGGAATAGTTAGTGGTATGTTGGTTGGCTTTCAAGGAGGTATTCCAAAATATTTGTCAGATATTTTCAGAGTAACAGGTACACTTCACACCCTAGTACTCTCTGGCTACAACATCACAGTCTTAGCGACATTTATCGGGATACTTTTGCGCAGAGCACAATTTAAGGTACGTAACATTTTGATATTTTTTGGGATATTTTCATTAGTACTTGTTAGTGGTGCAGGTATAGCAGCAGTTAGAGCAGGAATAATGGGTTCTATTGCACTTCTAGCTACAGCAACTCTCCGTACTTATAATGTTTTCCGAGCATTATTGTTCGCATTTTTATTTTTCTTTATGACAATGCCAAAGGCAATATTTAGCGATCCAGGATTTCATCTATCATTTCTAGCAACATTGTTCATTATCACTATACTTCCAATTCTCAAAGAGAAATTAATTTGGATTCCAAATTGGAAGGTTAACTTTCGTGAGCTAAGTATTTTATCTTTCGGTCTACCAATATTTATGTTGCCATACTTGATGTATTTCTCAGGATTGTTTCCAATCGTTTCACCTATTGCAAATATGTTCTTAGTTCCAATAATTCCATTACTTATGTTGGGAGGACTTGCTGTTGTAGTATTTTCACCTATAACACTTTTAACTAATTTTTTTGGAACACTAACATCATTTGTTGGAGGTTTCACAATCAATGTTCTGACATTTTTTGGGAAATTACCCCAATGGCAAACTCCGAATCTGAGTGGATTCGGGGTCCTAGGTATCTACAGTGTGTTATTTGTACTAATTTATAAAAGAGAAATTATTACTTATTTTGCGCATCTGAGAAATACTTTTCGCATACAGACCAATTCAAATTTTTGAAAAAATCTTCAACATATACTTTTTTACCGCTTGATTGGTAATCAGCCACAAATGAATGTTCCCACATATCAAGTGCGAGTATCATTTTGCAACCATTTAATTGACCTAAGTGTTGTTCATCTATCCAAGAAGTAAGTATTTTGTTATTTTTTTTATCATACCATAATATTGCCCATCCAATTCCACGAGTAAGAGCTATGCTCGTAAATTTTTGTACAAAGTTTTCATAATTACCAAAAAGTCCTAGTAATGTTTTACCTAATTCACTTTCTGGATTGAGATCTTTAGGTCCTTCTTCTAAAGAAGAAAAATAAATTTCATGGTTGCGCATACCATTGTATTCGAAACTAAAACGACGATTTAATTCGTTTCTCGCATAGATACCACCTTCACCTTCCCACGATCCTTTTTCTAGTAATTCAAGAATCATGTTCGCATTTTTTATATAACCAGCATATAACTTCAAGTGTTCTTCTATTGTTTTCTCACTTATACCGACAAGTTTCGGTATTTCAAATTTTTGTTCTGTAAACATGTTTTCATTATAGCATCTTTATAAGATCTGATTTATTATTAATTTAGTATAAAATTTATTTATGGATAGAAAGATTAGAAATTTGATTATACTTAGTTTATTTTTAAGTATTCTAATTTTAGTATTTTTATTTTTTGGATCTAGCAAAAATGAAAATAATTCTGGATTCTCTATGATTGATGTAGGGCAGGGTGATAGTTTTTTAATTCAATCATCAAATGGTGTTCAATTACTTATTGATGCAGGTAAAGATTCAAAGGTTCTTTCAGGTCTTACTAGTGTTATGCCAAAAGGAGATAGATTTATAGAGGTAATTATTGCAACACATCCAGACGCAGACCATATAGGAGGTATAAAATCTGTTCTTAAACATTATGAGGTAGGATTATTTCTTACATCACAAGTATCGACAGATACAGAGACTTTTAAAAATCTTTTTTTTGATCTTAATAAAAAAAATATACCTTCATATTATGCAAGAAGTGGTATGGATTTAACCTTGAATAATTCGACATCAGTTCCTACAAAGTTTTCTATAATTTTCCCAAATAGACCAACAGACAACTGGGAGACAAATAATGCTTCAATTGTTGGAAGATTAGATATTGGCCAAAGATCAGCTCTTTTTACTGGGGACTCACCAGCGAATATTGAGCATTTTCTAGTTAATAATTTTCCTAAAAAAATAAATGTTGATATTTTGAAGCTTTCACATCATGGGTCAAAAACTGGATCTAGTTTGGAATTTTTAAAAAGTGTATCTCCTAATTTAGTTTTGATATCAGCTGGAGTCAAGAATAATTATGGTCATCCAAATATAGAAATTATAGAAAGATTAAAATCTCTTAATATTCCCATAATTTCAACAATAGAAAAAGGAACAACCTCATTTTATACTGACGGACTAAAATGGTATAAAAGTAATTGATATATAGTATAATCAAACAGTGCTGTATATTTATAGTACGATCAGAGAAACACTTTTAAGTGAGTATTAATAATTATGGGCCCAAATTTTTATAGTTGCCTAATACCAACAATTTGGGTGAAATAATTCATCTAAAAGGCATCAGTCCTCCACGACCCCCTTGCGGGGATCGCTTCCGACTGAAAATTTTATTCAATTTATAATAGGCCGCTTGGTATCTATTATGCTCGGATCGTACTATAAGTATATATGCTAGAGAATAACCTTTTTGATAAAATACTAGATCATGACAACATAGTCAGTGCATATTTTGAACTTTTAAAAAAGGTTGATGAAGAATCTAAATCAAGTACATTACAAGGAGTAGACGGTGTTTCAATAAACAATATAAATTATTCCTCAAAAGAAATAATAAAAATTGTCGAAGAGGAAATAAAAAACTTAAAACCAACTAATCCTCCATTTAAAATTTTGATTCCCAAAAAAACTGGCAAATATAGATCCATATATATTTTTTCTATAAAAGATAGAATAAGAGCAGAGGCTATATATAGAGTAGTAAGTCCATTTTTTGATGAATATTTATCTGATTTTTTGTATTCATACAGAAAGTCTCACCCAGCTTATTATGCATCTAGAAGTGTTATTCGTAGGTATAAAAGGTTTTATGGATCCAATCACATATTGGTAGCAGACCTTTCAGATTATACAGATTCTATTGATCATGAATTACTTATATCTAGTTTAGATAAAATTTGTTTAGATCAAAAAACTAAAAATTTGATTGAAATTTTTATCAAATCTTCATATTTTGAAAATGGTAAATTAATAAAAATCAATAAAGGTTTAATGACAGGAACTCCTATCTCTGGCTTATTATCAAATTTATTTATGGATGATTTTGATAAAATAGCAGGGAAGTATGTTGATTTTTATCGGAGAGTAGGAGACGATATGATTGCTTTTGATAAAGATAAAAATAAGATTTTGAGTCTACAAAAAACCTTAAGTAAAATGATAAAAGAAAAAAAACTAATTCTTAATAAAAATAAATTAAAGGTTATATCAGATAAAGAACCTTTTGTTTTTTTAGGTTATAGATTTAAAAATAATAAAATAGGCGTAAATGAAAATTCTCTCATTAAAATTATAAGTTCTCTTAAAAAAACATTATATAGATATCCAGGTAGTAATAAGTTAAGAAAAAAGAAGCATTTTAGCCTTAATTTTGAAAGTAATTATAATAGTATTTTTATACAGTTTAAGCAAATTATAGAACAAAAAAAATTAATAGATGACGATAATCAAATATTAAATTTTTCTGAAAAATTTTATAGAATAATAACTAAATATTTTTTTGATAAATATTCAGAAAAAAATAGAAGAGAAACAGAGAAATTATTTAGGTATAATAAAATAGATTCATTATATAATCATTATAATAAAAAATTTAAAAAGTAAGTATTGTTATGAATAAAGATAGAGAGCAATTTTTGCTTTATAAAAAAAGAATAGAAATAAAACAATCAATTGAAGATTTTGATACAGATAAACAAAAAAGAATTGATTATATAAAAAGATTTATAAAAAAAACTAAAAAGATTATCGGTCTAGCTATTTTTTTTATAATTATTCAAGGATTAATTGAGGCATCGTTATTTTTTGCAATAAAAAATATATCTTCTGATTACCTATTATTTATTCTAGGATACAGATTGACTATGCCTATGATAGTTTTATCAATTGCATGTTTTTATATAGGAGGACTATTTTTATCTATTAAATATGAGAGACTTCTAGTTTTAACATTCATTAATAAATTAAGAGCTGATTTATTTGCTACATTTTTTGATAAAAATATAGCAGAAGCAGATTATGAAAATAGGGCCGGTTTTTTTACTAAAATATCATATAGTTTATCACTTGTATCAATGGGGCTTGATAACTCTATCGTTGGTTTTGTATATTTTATTTTGTCATTTTCTATTCTAACCATTATTGCTTTATTTCTAGGTTTAGAATTTCTACTGTATATTCCCATTATATTGTTTGGAAGTTTGGCTTTTATGATGGCTTCTTATTTAGTATCAAAATATCTTATATCTAAAGAGGTGTCGTCTTATTCTGCTATTTTTAAGCACATTTCTAGATCTATATTTGATTTTGATTCATTAAAAAATTTTTCAGAATTTAAAAAAATAAATGAGAAACTTAAAAACATAGTAAATGTTGATACTTTCTTCAGAATAAGAAGAGACGTTTGGTTGAGGTTCTCTGGTAGAGCCGCAACTATTGTTTTTGCTATTGTTTTGTCGATATTTTTCTTATTATCTAAAAATAAAAAAATAGATATAAGTGCAGTATCTCAAAATTTATCTTTATTAAAAGGATTTTTTTACTTATATATGCTTAGAATTTTCTATTTGAGCATTAGGGTTGGACTTTATTATATTCCACTTAAACTGGGATTAAGATCTTGTATACCTAAATATGGGATAAAAAAATTAGAACCATTTAATAAAGACTGGGGAAAAATATCTTTTAGATCAAATAAGGTAAAGATTCATGAACATGGGAATTACTTCAAAAAAATATCTATAGATTTCAATAAAAAAGAGAGAATTCTTTTTTTTGGAGAAAAGTTTGCAGGCAAAACCTCTTTGGCAAGGTTATTTTCAGGTAATGGTTTTTTCTCTAGACATAGCTGGGTGGTCAAAATAGATAAAATTAGATTCACCTATAATAACTGGTCTGATATCTTTCAGTCCAAATACTTTTTTGTTCCAAAATTTTCATCGAGCAAAACAATAGGAGAGATTATTCTTAATAAAGACAAAGAAGATATAAATACACAAGATATAGATAAAATTGTCAATCTTATAGAACAATACCCATTACTTAAACCTCTTTTATCCGGAAAAAAATTCTCAGGAGAAAATTTGTACACATTGATTGATAATCAAACATTATTATTTACTGCTCAGATAGCCTATTGTTTATTGAATAAACCAAGTATTATTATTATAGATAATATCTGGATAGATATTAATTATAAAGAAATAAAAGAAATGATATCTTATTTAGATAAAAATTTAAAAGACTCTACGATTATATTATTTGCAAGAAATAATAATAATTTATTAGCTTACACCTCTATTTTTGAAATCAAAAATGAAAATATTAAAAAAATATAATTATATAATAATATATTTTGTATTAGGTATTTTTTTTATACTTATCACTAAATATATTTCATACCTGTATCTCAAAGAAGTTGATTTTAACTTAAGGTTTACTGTAGCTACTCCACAAGTTGTTGTTTATAAAAATACACCAATGGATACAAAGATTTTTTTTAATAATGAACTTGAAGATAAAAAATATTTAAATAATATTGTTGAGATGATAGATAGTGCTAAGTCAACGATAGATATAGTTATGTTTTCTTTTTATTCTTATAAAATAAGAGATGCTATTTATAGGGCATCAGAAAGAGGGGTAAAGGTTACACTGGTTTTGGATTATTCTCGTAAGTTAAAACACGATGCTTTTTTTATAAAATTGCCTAAGGATATTGTCCGGATAGATACAGGCTTTTTTGATCCTCAAAATAATAAAAATGCAGAGTATATGCATCATAAATTATTAATAATTGATAAAGGTCTAGACAATCAACAAATGATAACAGGTTCTATAAATTATACAGACAAAGGTGAACTTTATGAACAAAGTTTTTATTTAGTAACAAAAGATGTTGATATTATAGAATCTTATGTCAAAGAATTTGATTTTTTAAAAAATAATTTTTATGGAACAAAAAAGTTAAAAAACCCAATTTACAATCCATGGCTTAAGCATATTAAATATACAGATAGTTATCTAGATATTTGGATGTCACCAGGACTAAATATGAATTCTAGTAAAGAAAAAATTATTGAAATAATAGATTCTTCAAAAAATAATATTAATATACTTATGTGGCAATTTACAGATAAAGATATTGCTAATATTTTAATTAAAAAAGCTAAAACAGGAGTCTCTATTAATTTAATAGTAGATGATTTTGTCGCTTATAAAGAAAATTCAGTTATTAGTGAATTAGAAAAAATAAAATTTGAACAAAAAATAGATAATTTACAAATATTATTTGATACAAAGTTAGATAATTTGATAGATAAATCTAAACAAAGATCTGATTTTAGTATCTTTTTACATCATCATGTAATGATTGTTGATAATAAAATTGTTGTTTTTGGAACAAATAATTGGACTGCTTCTGGTTTTTATAGAAATGATGAAGATACGTTGTTTACAAATAATACTTATTTAGTAGATGAATTTCAAAAAACTTTTGATCATTTCTATAAAATAGTAAAGTAAATAAAAAAACACCTGCGCAAGGTGTTTTTTATTTGCTAGATCTATTTAACTAAACCAGCCTCTTTGAGCGTCTTATAAGCTCCATTTTTTTGAATATTTTTCATTCCTCGAGTTGAGATAGTTATAACTAGAGTTTTGTTTAGTTCTGGAACAAAAATACGCTTTTTTTGTAAGTTAGCATATTTTCGAGTCATACCTGTCGGGTTAAACTTGGTAGCACGAACTTTAGTAGAGTAACCTCCAGCCATTTGTGACGATTTTTTAGTTATTGCGCATTCTTTTGCCATAGTTACGAGATAGTAACATACAAGGGTTGATCTTGCAATATCTAAATATATAAATTTTCATATAAAATACCTTATATATCATAAACACTATTAATCAATTAAAAATCTAGTAGCTCTTTAGTATTAAGTATTTTCTAGTTATGCTAAGCTGATATATAATAATATTTTATACATGACAGCAACAATTTCTATTTTTTATTTTTTTATACTTATTTTTTCAATTATTGTTCATGAGGTAGCTCATGGAATTATGGCAGAAAAAGAAGGAGATTCTACTGCTCGTATTTTGGGGCGTATTACTCTTAATCCGTTAAAACACATAGATATATTTGGTTCTATTATCTTGCCTTTAATTTTACTTATCACAAATGCTGGATTTATATTTGGTTGGGCAAAACCTGTACCTTATAATCCAGATAATTTAAGAAATGGAAATAAAAGTGTAGCAAAAGTATCTATTGCTGGAATTATTGTTAATTTACTTATTGCTATTTTTTTTGGATTAGCTATTAGGATTGCTATATTACTTGGAAATACACCAGAAAAATTTATAGAAATCACAAGTATTGTTGTATTAGTAAATATAGTGCTAGCAATTTTTAATGCAATTCCTATTGCTCCATTGGACGGATTTCGTTTTTTATCAGCAATTTTACCAGTTAGGTTTTATAAGAAATTATCTTTTATAGAGGAGTATAGTTTGCCTCTTTTGCTACTTTTTATTGTTTTTGGATGGAAAATTGTAGCACCTTTTGCTTTTGTTTTATTTAGTTTTATTACAGGAGTTAGATTTTAGTTTTAATAACACTTGATTTCTTTTCGCCACTGTAGTAGCATAGCGGAACATGTCAACTATAAATCAGCTTGTTAAACAACCTCGAAAGAGCGTAAAGCGCAAAACAAAAGCGGTAACACTTTCCCGTGGTTTTAATGCTATTCATAATCGTCCAGTTTATTACTCATCCCCTTTTAAAAGAGGTGTATGTGTAAAAGTTTCTACTACTACACCTAAGAAACCTAACTCAGCTATTCGTAAAATAGCTCGTGTACGACTTACAAATGGAGATATAGTAACAGCATATATTCCAGGTGAGGGTCACAATTTACAAGAGCACTCAGTTGTAATGCTTCGAGGTGGTCGTGTAAAAGACTTGATTGGAGTTCGTTATCATATAGTAAGAGGTGTTCTTGATACACAAGGTATTGATAAACGTCGAAAATCTAGATCAATGTACGGTACTAAGCGTCCAAAAGTAGTTTCTAAATAATATATAAATATATGAGAAGAAAAGTAACAAATAGAAATATAGTAGGTGAAGATATCAAGTTTAATTCAAAAACTCTTGAGAAATTTATTAATTGCCTAATGCAAGATGGTAAAAAAAATACAGCTCGTAAGATAGTTTATGATGCTTTTGAGATAATTAAATCAAAAGATACTACAGTAGAAAGCCCTATTGAAATTTTTGATAATGCAATAAAAAATGCTGGACCATTAGTTGAAGTTCGTTCTCGTCGTATAGGTGGTGCAAATTATCAAGTACCAAGAGAGGTTAGAAATGAAAGACGTACAGCTCTTGCTATGCGTTGGATTATAGATGCCACTAGATCTCGTAAAGGCGCAAAAACATCAGTAGCTCTTGCTGAAGAACTTACTTTAGCAGCAAAAGGAGAAGGCAACGCTGTAAAGAAGAAAAAAGATACACACAAAATGGCTGAATCAAACAAAGCATTCGCTCACTTTGCTTGGTAAATATAAAAAAATCCCTTATAGGGATTTTTTTGTTGCATTTTTACTAACTTACATTTATAGTATTTGTTACTATAGCCCCTGTGGGGCTTTTAATAATAAAGAAATTAATTTTAAATAAATATAAAACATATGGAAAGAGAGTACCCCCTAAATAAAGTTCGAAATTTTGGTATCATTGCTCATATTGATGCTGGAAAAACTACGACATCAGAGCGTGTACTTTTCTATACTGGAATGAGTCACAAAATTGGTGAAGTTCATGATGGAGAAACTACAACTGACTGGATGGAACAAGAAAGAGAAAGAGGGATTACAATTACAGCTGCAGCTGTAACTTGCGCATGGATTCCAACATATGAAAAAGGTGATAAATCTAAAAGTTTTCGATTTAATATTATAGATACACCTGGTCACATAGACTTTACTGTTGAAGTTAAGAGATCACTTAGAGTACTAGATGGAGCAGTTGTTGTTTTTGATGGAGTAGCAGGGGTAGAGCCTCAATCAGAGACTAATTGGCGCTATGCAGATGAAGCTAATGTTCCTCGTATTTGTTTTGTGAATAAACTTGATCGTACAGGAGCATCTTTTGAACATTCTTATAAAACAATTCTTGATCGATTGTCTAAAAAAGCAGTTCGTATGCAAATTCCTATTGGACTAGAAGAGAACCATGAAGGGGTTGTTGATCTTTTAGAAATGAAAGCATATTACTTTGAAGGAGAAATGGGAAGTAATGTTATTACAAAAGATATTCCAGAGAACTTATTTGCTGAAGCAAATAAGTATCATGCAGAACTTGTTGAGCGTATAGTTGAAAATGATGAAACTCATATGACTAATTACTTAGAAGGTAAAGAGCCAAGTATTGCGGAACTTAAAGCAACTCTACGTAAAGCTGTTATCGCTAATCAGATTTTCCCTGTATATGCAGGTAGTGCTCTTAAAAATAAAGGTGTCCAATTAGTATTAGATGCTGTTGTTGATTATCTTCCTGCTCCAACAGAAATTACTGTAGCAAAAGGGATTAATCCAGATACAGAAGAAATTATAGATTGTCCTGCAGATGACAATGCTCCATTTGCAGCACTTGCATTTAAATCTATGGCAGATCCTTTTGTTGGGCAATTGGTATTTTTTAGAGTTTATTCAGGAACAGTTGAGGCTGGTTCATATATTTATAATCCTCGTACTGGAAACAGAGAGCGTATGAGTCGTATTGTTCGTATGCAAGCTGATCAACGTGAAGAAGTTAAAAAGGTTTTTGCTGGAGAAATTGCCGCAGCTGTTGGTCTTAAGGATACAAAAACTTCAGATACTCTTTGTAATGAGTCTACACCTATTACTCTTGATCGTATTAAATTCCCAGAACCTGTTATCACTTTACGTATAGAACCAAAAACTAAAGCTGATCAAGAAAAAATGGGCTTAGCTTTAAATCGTTTATCTGACGAAGATCCAACATTTAAAGTTTCTACCGATCCTGAAACAGAAGAAACAATTATTGCTGGTATGGGAGAGCTTCACTTAGAAATTATTGTTGATCGTATGAAAAGAGAGTTTAATGTTGAAGCAAATGTTGGAAAACCTCAAGTGGCGTATAGAGAAACTATTACTACAAATGCATCATCTGAAGGTAAATATATTAAACAATCAGGAGGAAAAGGTAACTATGGCCACGTTAAGATTAATATTAAACCTATGGATCAAAGTGTAGATCCAAAAGATTTACCTAAAAATACTAAAAGATCAAATGGTTTTGAATTTATAAACAATATTAAAGGAGGAGCAATTCCGGGAGAATTTATAGTGCCAATTGAAAAAGGATTAAAAGAAGGATTAGATAGAGGTGTATTAGCAGGTTTTCGTATGGAAAATGTTTCTGTTGATTTATACGATGGATCTTTTCACGAAGTTGATTCAAATGAAATGGCTTTTAAAATAGCAGCAAGTATGGCCGTTCAAGAGGCATGTAGATCTGCAAAGCCTGTTATCTTAGAGCCTATGATGAAAGTAGAGGTTGTAACTCCTGACAAATTTATGGGAGACGTAACAGGTTCATTATCGTCTCGTCGCGGACTTATTGAAGGTATGGAAACTCGTGGTATGAATCAAGCTGTAAATGCAGTTGTACCACTTTCAGAAATGTTTGGATATATGACAAATCTTCGTTCAATGACTGAAGGTAGAGCAGGTTTTACAATGGAATTTTTACGTTACGATATAGTCCCTCAAAACGTTGCTGATACTATCATAAAATCACGAACATAAATTAATATAAATTTACAAATAAAAATTTTGTGTTAATCTTTAGAAAAATACAAAATGAAAGTAAATTTAGAAAAAGAATTAGAAAATATAGTAATGTCTACTATATCTGATCATCTCTTTAAAAAAGACAAAATACATCAAATTTTAAGTTATTACGGAGATATTTCTCTTGTGGAAATGGCTGGAAAAGATGTTACTTTGGGTTTCCTTAAGAGTGGAGATAGGGGTTATATATTTATGCTCACTGAGGAAATTAGTGAAATAAAGAAAGATTTCGAAAATAAGAAAGAAATATCTCCAAAAGTAATATTTAATATAAAAGTCTTACCTAAAAAATCTCTCCATATGGAACCAAGTCATATGCATAGAATAGATTTAAAGCATATGAGTAAAGATTTTTTTAGTATTTTTATTAAAATACAGGAAGTTTTGTATAAAAAAGTTCATTAGTTAAAAAAACCTTCTTTTAAAAAGAAGGTTTTTTTGTTTGGTTTGACAAAAAGGTCAGAATTGTTATCATAAAAGACAATCAATTTTGCTCCCTAGTATTAGGGTATGATTGTTTTTGTTTTTATTTTATCAATTAATTATATATTTATTATGGCTACAGAAGCATTTAAAAGAGACAAGCCACACGTAAACGTAGGAACTATTGGTCACGTTGATCATGGAAAAACTACGCTTACAGCGGCTATACTGCATGTTCTAAACATGGCAGGAAATACAGTTAAATTAAAAGGTGTTGGTGATATTGATGGCGCACCTGAAGAAAAAGCTCGTGGAATTACTATTAATATTTCACACAATGAATATGAAACAGTTTCTCGTCACTATGCACACATTGATGCTCCAGGTCACGCTGACTATATCAAAAACATGATTACTGGTGCTGCTCAAATGGATGGAGCAATTATCGTAGTTGCTGCAACTGATGGAGCAATGCCACAAACTCGTGAACATATCCTTCTTGCAAAACAAGTAGGTGTTCCAAAAATTGTTGTATTTTTGAATAAATGCGACATGGTAGATGACAAAGACATGATTGATCTAGTTGAAGAAGAAATTCGTGAAATTCTTGAAAAACAAGGTTTTGATAAAGATTGTCCAGTTATACGTGGATCAGGACTTAAAGGTCTTGAATCTACATCTGTAGAAGATGAATGGGCAAAGAAGATTCTTGAACTTACAAATGCTCTTGATACTTATATTCCAGTTCCAGTTCGTGAAGTTGAAAAACCGTTTCTAATGCCTATCGAAGATATCTTTTCTATCGAAGGTCGTGGAACAGTTGTAACTGGACGTATCGAAAGAGGAACAGTTAAAGTAGGTCAAGAAATAGAAATTGTTGGTATTAAAGATACTGCAAAAACTACTGTTACTGGTATTGAAATGTTCAATAAACAACTTGATAGTGGTATGGCAGGAGATAATGCAGGAATTCTACTTCGTGGTACAAAAAAAGATGACCTAACTCGTGGTCAAGTTCTTGCTCAAAGTGGGTCTGTAACTCCTCATACTGAGTTTGAAGGTGAAGTTTATATCTTGAAAAAGGAAGAAGGTGGAAGACACACACCATTTATTAATGGTTACAAACCTCAGTTTTACATTCGTACAACTGATGTAACTGGTGAAGTAAATCTACCAACAGGAACTGAAATGGTTATGCCAGGTGATACTGTTAAGATTACAGTTAAACTTGTAGTTCCAGTAGCCCTTGAGGATCAGCAACGTTTTGCTATCCGAGAAGGAGGTAAGACTGTTGGAGCTGGTGTTGTAACAAAAGTTATAAAATAATACCAATTTAACGTATAAAGAACAGGCTATTATAGTGAAAACATATTCTTTCTTTTTGAAAGAGAACTCACGATATTGTGCACTACTTATACAAAGCACATTCTTATGACAACAAAAACAACAAGCAAAACAAAATTAAATTCCGAAGTTCAATCATTATTGCGTATTAGGGTTCGTGCATATGAAAATAAAATTTTAGATGCTAGTACTAAGCAAATTATCGATACAGCTATTCGTTATGATGCAAAAGTTCGAGGCCCAATACCATTACCGACTGAAATTAAAAAGTACACAGTTAATCGTTCTCCTTTTATTTATAAAAATTCTCGAGAACAATTTGAAATGCGTGTACACAAAAGACTTATTGATATAGAGAATCCATCACCAAAAGTGATAGAAGCTCTGACAAATCTATCTATGCCAAGTGGTGTGGATATAGATGTAAAAATGATGTAAGTAATAACAAAAAATCCCCTTTTGGGGATTTTTTGTTAGATATGTTTTTTGACTATAACCTTTTCCAGTTGAATATAGAATCCTCAAAATTAAAATTAATACTTGACTTTTATTTGTTAAGTGTGTTAATTTGATTCAAACAAACTTAATAAGTTATGAAATTTATTTTAGTACTTTCAAATGATGATTGGATAGGTATTATTTTGGGTGTAATTGTAATTATACTGTTAGTAGGAGGATTTATTTTTTTTGTTAGAAAAACAGCTAAAAAAACAAGAATCGAAGAATCTAATACACAAGATAATTCATTTAAACAAAAAATAGAAGAAAATACTGAAGAATTTATTGAGGATAGATAATTTCCAATTCATTTTTTTTGAAAAATCCCACAAAAGTGGGATTTTTAATTTTATTTGCATAATTCTTAATCACGTGTATAATCCTGTGACAATCTAATTAAGTGATCCGCTACCGCTCTTACTTTATTGCAATACTGGACTAGACAATAAATTATACGGTAAGAACACAAAAAAATATGAAATTTATAATTGGCCAAAAATTGAATATGACACAAATTTTTGATGAAAAGGGTTTTGTAACTCCAGTTACTGCTATTTCTATAGATTCAAACATTGTCACAAAAATAAAAAATGTAGAAAGTGATGGCTATAATGCAGTTCAAATTGCTTACGGTAAACAAAAAGAATCTCGCATGAACAAGGCTCAATTAGGAGCAAATAAAGGTTTAACATTTAAATTATTAAAAGAGTTTAGACTTAAAGAATCAGAAAACTTAGAAATTGGGCAAGAGATAAATTCAAATATTTTCAACCAAGGAGATTCTATAACAGTCTCAGCTATTTCAAAGTCAAAAGGTTTTCAAGGTGTTGTTAAGCGTTATAACTTCAAAGGAGGACCACGTAGTCACGGACAAAAACATTCAGAAAGAGAACCAGGATCTATTGGTGGTGGACCAGGTCGTGCTGGAGGTCGTGTTGTAAAAGGAATGAGAATGGCTGGACGTACCGGTGGAGATACTGTTACAGTAAAAGGACTAAGAGTTGTTTCTGTAGATGAAAATGCAAATATTATCTATATTAGTGGTGCTGTTCCAGGTCGTCGAGGAACTCTTGTAAGTATTACGAGTTAATTTATATGTCTGAAACAAAAACAACAAAAACAACAAAAACAACAAAAACATCATCAGTTAAAACACCTAAGTTGAAAACTGAAAAGAAAATCAAAGTAGAGGTATCTTTAGAGGCTTCTATTTTTTCTCAAAAGGGTATATCTGTTGGTAATATCTCTCTTCCAGGAAAAGTTTTTGGTGTTAAATGGAATGCTGACTTAGTTCATGAAGTTGTTACATCAATGATGTCAAATGCTAGAGCTGGTACCGCTCATACAAAAGACAGAAGTGAAGTTTCAGGTGGTGGTAGAAAACCTTGGAAACAAAAAGGTACAGGCCGAGCTCGTCACGGATCTACAAGAAGTCCTATTTGGAGTGGCGGAGGTACAACATTTGGTCCAAGAAAAGAAAAAGACTATACAAAGAAAATAAACAAAAAAATGCGTGTTAAGGCTTTGTTTACAGTTTTATCAAATAAATATACAAAAGGAGATATTTTATTTATCGATTCATTAAATCTTGATAATATTAAAACAAAAGATGCTCAAAAAGTACTTGAGAATTTTTCAAAAATTGATAATTTTTCAAAAATTAATTCAAAAAAGAAAACAGGCTCTCTATTTGTTTTATCAGAAAGTAATGTAAATATAGAAAAAAGTTTTGCTAATTTACCAGGAGCTACTATTATTAAAATAGGTGATTTAAACCCTGTACTTTCAATGAAATTTAGAAACTTGGTTTTTATTAATCCAGAGTCTATTATTAGTTTTTTAGAATCAAAACTAAAATAAAATTATGAAAAAGATAAAAGACACAAAAGAAATAGCAACAAAAACTCCTTCTATACTAAAGAAGGCTCGTATTACTGAAAAAGCAGCAAATTCTGTCCAGGTTGATACTTATATTTTTGATGTAAATGTAAATTCTACAAAAAATGAAATTTCAAAAGCTTTTTTTGCTCAATTTAAGCATAAACCAGTAAGAGTAAACACTTCTAATCAAAAAGCAAAAATTTTTTTTCGTAAAGGTATATTAGGTGCTAGTAAAAAAGGAAAAAAGGCATATATAACTGTTAAAAAAGGAGTTAAGATAGAGGTAATGTAATATTTTAATACTATGAAATCACACAAACCTACAACAAAATCACAACGCGGAACACTTGGTATTGATTATCGTAAAGTTTTGACAAAATCAAAACCAGAAAAATCTTTAACTGGAGGTTTCAAAAGATCAAATGGAAGAAATAATCTAGGTCGCATAACTACTCGACACAAAGGAGGTGGAGCTAAGCGTCTTTATCGTGAAATAGACTTTTTATATAATAAACATGATATTCCAGCAAAAATAACATCAGTAGAATATGATCCGAATAGAAGTGCATTTATTGGTCTAGCTGTTTATGAAGATGGAGAAAAGAGATATGTTGTTATTCCTAGAAATATAAAAGTTGGACATAAATTTATAGTAGGAAAAACAGCTCCTATAGAAGTAGCAAATCGATTACCGTTGAGTTCAATCCCAGCAGGAAGTTTTATTTTTAATATAGAGATAAAACCAAATAGTGGAGCAAAGATCGTAAGATCAGCAGGATCTTTTGCTCAAGTAATTGCTCAAAATGAAGGATATTCTCAAGTAAAGCTTCCATCAAGTGAAATTCGTCGATTACAAGATACATGTTGGGCAACTATTGGTGAAGTTTCTAATGAAGAAAATAAACTTGTAAAATACGGTAAAGCTGGAAGAAGTCGTTGGAAAGGTATTAGGCCTACTGTTCGTGGTACTGCTCAAAATCCGGTTGATCACCCATATGGAGGAGGTGAAGGTAGACAAGGACGTGGAACTAAAAGACCAAAAACTAAATGGGGTAAGGTTACAGGTGGTCGCAAGACTCGTACTCCGAAGAAGTATTCAAATAGTAACGTTATTACTCGTCGTAAAACAGGAAAAAGATAAACAAAAAATCTCTTTATTTAAATAAAGAGATTTTTTGTTATACTTTTTAGATTTTAAAGTTATAATTATTTATATGACAAATTTTTATAAAAAAATATCAGAAAAGAAAAGGTTTTCAATAATTGCCAGAGCTAAGAGTTTTAACCATGCATTTCGGGGAGTTGGGATAATATTTAAAACTCAACATAATGCTTGGGTGCACGGTTTTGTAGGGATTTTTGTAGTTATTCTAGGGTTTGTCTACAAACTCAATGAAGCTGAGTGGGGACTAATAATAATAGCTATTACTAGTGTTATTGTCGCTGAGGGCTTTAATACGGCACTTGAAATAGATATAGACCTTACCAGTCCCGATGAGCATCCTTATGCTCGAGACACAAAAGATGTAGCTGCTGGTGCAGTCCTTTTGACAGTTATCGGATCATCTATTGTAGGTTTGATAATTTTTGTACCAAAAATATTTTTTTAAAAAATAAAGTATTTGACAATAGCTCATAATTTGTTAAGATACTCGGAGCTCAAACAGAGCTTCTTTTTTTCTACATTATGACAAGATCACTTGCAAAAGGACCGTATATCGATCCAAAACTTATTAAAAAAATTGAAGGTAAACAGCCATTGTCTGCTGGTGTTATTAAGACATGGGCTAGAGCAAGTCAAATTTCTCCTGAAATGGTAGGTTTCACATTTGGTGTTCATAATGGTAAACAACATCTAGAAGTTTTAGTAACAGAGGATATGGTCGGACACAGATTAGGAGAATTTTCTCCAACTCGCAAATTTACCCGACACGGAGGAAAAATGCAAAAGGATATTGATCAAAAGAAAAAAGAAGCTGAAATTACAGCTGCAAAAGCTGCAAAATCTACTACAGATACTAAGAAAAAATAGGTTTAATTTAAATTATTATGAAAGCATCAATTACTAACTATAGACAATCACCAAGAAAGGTTCGACTTGTAGCAAATGCTGTAAAAGGTAAAACTTTGGCAAATGCTGATTCTGTACTTGCTTATATGGTTAAGCGTGGTTCAGAGCCAATGTCTAAGCTTATAAAAAGTGCAGCTGCAAATGCAGCAAATGTTGGAATTGATACAAATACTCTTATTATTAAAAATATAGAAGTAAATAAAGGAATTGTTTTAAAACGTTCTATGCCTAGAGCTATGGGTGTAGCAAAACCTATTAATAAAAGAACTAGTCATGTTGTCGTAACCTTAGCTCCTACTATCCTTAAAAATAAGAAATCTAAAATAAATAAAAAATAATTATGTCAAAAGTAGTCCATCCATATGCTCATAGACTTGTAATACTTCGTGATTGGAAATCACGCTGGTTTGCTACAAAAGATTATGTAAAAAACTTATCAGTAGATGTTATTATTCGTGAATTTTTGACAAAGAAACTTAGAGGATCTTATGTTTCAAGTGTTGAAATTGAACGAGGTCAAAAAGCAATAAAGGTTATACTACGTACTTCTAGACCGGGAATGATTATTGGTCGTAACGGAGAAGGAGCAGTTAAATTAAAAGCTGATCTAGTTAAGGCTATTAAAAGAGCAAAATTAGAAGTAATTGATGATATAAAAATTGAAATTTTAGAAGTAGCAAATCCTGATGCTGATGCAAAAATAGTAGCATATATGATAGCTGAAGGTTTGGAAAAAAGACTCCCATATCGTAGAGTAATGAAACAATTGATAGAAAAAGTTATGGCTGTTCGAGGTGTTCACGGTGTTAAATTTTACCTAGGAGGAAGACTTGGGGGCGCAGAGATTTCAAGAAGTGAAGTTTTGAAGCGTGGATCAATTCCTCTACAAACATTTCGTGCTGATATTGATTATGCTCGTGAGACAGCTAGGCTTGCTTATGGAGGAATAGGGATTAAGGTTTGGATTTATAAAGGTCAAGTTTTTAATAAAGAAGAAAATAAATAAAATACCATGTTATTTCCAAAAAAAGTAAAATTTAGAAAATGGCAAAAGAAACGTACCGATATGAGTTCTCGTGTAGAAACACGTGGAACAACTGTTTCTTTTGGTTCTTATGGTTTGAAAGCAGAAACATTAGGTAGACTTACATCAAATCAAATTGAAGCAGCTAGAAAAGCAGCATCAAGACATTTAACAAAAATTGGGCGTATGTGGATTAGAGTATTTCCAGACAGACCATTTACATCAAAACCAGCAGAAGTTCCCATGGGTGGAGGTAAAGGTGATCTTGATGGTTATTCCGTAGAGGTTTTACCAGGACGTATTATATTTGAAGTAGATGGTGTAGATATTGCTGTTGCAAAAGAAGCATTGAGGAAAGCAGGAACAAAACTCCCTATAAAGACTAGAATCGTAGAGAGAATTTAAATAATAAATAAAAAAGGTCGACAAAAGTAAAAAAATAAGTAATATACATAATTCATATGATTTCTACAGAAACAAATAAAAATAAAATATTGAAAGGCATAGTAGTGTCAGACAAAATGGATAAGACTGTTGTTGTTTCTGTAACTCGTTTTGTAAAACATGATAAATACAAAAAATATCTTAAAATTACAAAAAAGTTTAAAGCTCATGATGAAAACAACCAATCAAAAGTTGGTGATACTGTAAGTTTACGCCAAACACGCCCTTTGTCGAAAGATAAGCATTTTGAAGTAATTAAAGATAATTTAATATAATTATATGTTACAAGATGGATCAATAGTTAAAATAACAGACAATGGCGGAGGTAAGATCGGCAAGATTTTTAAAGTTCTTGGTGGTTCAAAACGTCGCTATGCAGGTATAGGAGACCTCGTAGTTCTTTCTATTAAGGTTGCTGAACCTAGAAAGGCTGTTAAGAAAAAAGATGTTTGTTATGCTGTTGTTGTAAGACAAAAAAATGCATTTAGAAGAAAAGATGGTTCATATATTCGTTTTGATGATAACGCTGTTGTTATTATTGATAAAGGAAAAAAAGAACCAAAAGCTGGTCGAATATTTGGTCCTATACCTAGAGAGATAGGAGAACTAGGTTACCAAAAAATAGTTTCATTAGCACCAGAGGTTTTATAATTTTATGAAAATCAAAAAAGGAGACAATATAATAGTTACAGCTGGTAAAAATAAAGGTACCAAAGGTAAAATTACAAAAGTTCTTGGAGAAAGGATTATTGTTGAAGGTGTAAACAAAATGAAGGTTCACATAAAACCAAAAAATAGAAATGAAAAAGGATCTATCGTTGAAAGAGAAGTTTCTTTTCATTCATCAAACGTTATGGTTCTCGATTCAAACAATAAACCTACTCGTATTGGTAAAAAAAATATTGACGGCAAAATGGTTCGTATTGCTAAGACAACAGGAGATGAAATAAAATAATTTTATATTTATGAAAATTACTAAACAAAAACAAGAAGAAACATTTAAATCATTAAGTACTTTTGATTACAAAGCAAAATTGGCAGCACCAAGACTTATGAAAATAGTTGTTTCTAGTGGAACTGGTAGTGGAATAAAAAAAGATAAAGACAAAAATAATTTAGTTATGGATCGACTAACAAAGATTACAGGTCAGAAGTCTTCTCTTAGAAGTGCAAAAAAATCAGTTGCTAGTTTTAAGGTTAGAGAAGGCGATCCTATTGGTGTATCTATTACACTTAGAGGTGCTCGCATGTATCACTTTTTGGATAAACTTATTCATGTTGCTATTCCTCGAACAAAAGATTTCCGTGGTATCAATAAAAAATCAGTAGATGATATAGGAAATATGACTCTTGGAATAAAAGAGCATACAATTTTTCCAGAAACAGCGGATGAAGACCTTAAAGATGTTTTTGGATTTGCTATAACTTTGGTATCTTCAGCTAAGAATAAAGTAGAGGCAACTGCATTTTTTGAACACTTAGGTATACCATTTAAAAAATAAATCTAGTATTTAGTCAATATAAAAACCGTTTTTACGTAAAAACGGTTTTTATATTGACTAAATTATATTATAATGTATTATAAAGAAAAAATACATTTTATGGAATATAATTTCGTTCTTTACCCAGTCATTATTTTCTTATTGGTTATTATGTTTTATTTTAGATTTGATAATAAAATCAAAAATAAGACAATAATGCGTCTAAGGTATCAATATGTTTGTGATATTTTAGATCTAAGTAGTCCTGTTTATAATATATCTTATAAAAAAATTCTAGATTTTTGGAATCATTACAAAGAAGAAGATTCAGAAATACATGTTTTTATAAATATGGTTTCAAATGTACTAATTAAACAGATTAAAGATTATCAACATTTTGATCAAGTTTTAAATCTCAGTAGAGATTTTGAAGAAACTATTCTTACTTTAGAATTAAAAGAAAATTCAAAAAAGACAACAAAAATCTATTTTAAATCAAAAAAAATAGAAAAAAGATTAAAGTCTGAAGTAGTTTTAATTAAAATTCATGAAGCTGTTGTTTTAGGTACTATTGCAAAAGTTAGCACATTAGCACAAAAACAAGCTCATTATTTAAGGGTTTTACCAAATGGCAAGTTAGAGGAAAAAGAAAAAAAAATTAATCTTTTTAAAAATAACTTAAAATTAAAAGCCCTAAAAGAATATAAACTAGACTATGAAGCTCTTATGAATATCGAAAAAGAAAAAATTACTAATTCTAGAAAAAAAGAAAAATTAATAGAATTAAATTAAAAAAATCCCCCTAAAGGGGATTTCTTTTTATTTGACTCTAAAGAGTTATTCTGTTAGGATGTTTGGACTACATTGAAATCCCTCGGGCTCTCTGTGCACCGGAGAAATCCGATGAAACAGGAAGAAAGAGGTGATATTTTAATGAAGTAAAATAATATGGCAAAAACATCAGTTATTGCGCGTTCAAAAAAAACGCCTAAATTTAGTACAAGAGCGGTTAATCGCTGTTTTCGTTGTGGAAGAAGGCATGGTTTTATGCGTGATTTTGGTTTGTGTCGTATTTGTTTTAGGGAATTTGCTAATGAAGGTATGATTCCGGGTATTCGTAAGTCGTCTTGGTAATATGGTTACAGATCCAATTTCAAACATGATAATAAGTATGAAGAATGGAGCTATGGTTTCAAAGCAAACTGTGGTAATTCCTTTTTCAAAATTAAAATATTCAATAGCTCAATGTCTTAAAGATTCAGGTTTTATAAAAGAGGTTTCTAAAAAAACAGAAAAAAACAATGTTTCTGTTCTAGAGATTTCTTTAGCTTATGATAATTCTGTATCTAAAATAAATGATGTTCTTCGTGTTTCAAAACCCTCAAGACGTATGTACTTGGGTGTTCACGATTTACGTCCGGTTAAAAATGGTCACGGTATAATGGTCATGTCTACTCCAAAAGGAATCTTGACAGATAAACAAGCTCGTAAGGAAATGGTCGGAGGAGAAGCATTATTTATGATTTGGTAAAATATATGAGTAGAGTAGGAAAACAACAACTGGTTATACCAGAAAATACAGAAGTAAACTTTACAAATGGTATCCTAAGTGTAAAGGGTCCTCTTGGAACTCTTAAAAAACAATTTTCTGATCATATTGAAATTACTATTCTAGATAATATTGTTAGTTTTAAGCCAAAAAAAGAAGACCCATTTTCTAAGGCTATTTGGGGTACATATGCCTCTCATGTAAAAAATATGATTGCTGGTGTTAATACTCCTTATGCAAAAAAATTAATATTAGAAGGAGTTGGTTTTAAAAGTGAAGTAAAGGGAACAGATTTAAATTTAGCTCTTGGTTTTTCTCACCCAGTTATAGTTTCAATTCCAGAAGGACTTACAGTAACAGCAGAGAAAAATAATATTAATATTTCAGGCATAGACAAAGAATCAGTAGGTCAATTTTCAGCAAAAGTAAGAGCTTTAAAGAAACCAGAACCTTATAAGGGTAAAGGTTTTCGTTATAGTGATGAAATTATTCGTCGCAAAGCTGGTAAGAAAACTGCATAATAAAAAATATATGTCACGACAAACAACACAACAAAAAAGATTACGCATTAAACGAAAGATTCGTTCAACAATTTCTGGTACAGAAAATAGGCCACGACTTAGTGTTTTTCGATCTAATAATTTTCTTTATGCTCAATTAATAAATGATGATGCTCATAATACATTAATTTCAGTAAATGATCTTAATAAGAAAAATGGTACAAAAGTACAAAGTGCTATTATTTTAGGAGCAGAGTTAGCAAAGTTAGCAAAAACAAAAGGAATAGATAGTGTTGTTTTTGATCGCAATGGTTTTAAATATTCTGGTCGAATCAAAGCCTTTGCTGATTCAGCAAGAGAAGGAGGACTTAACTTTTAATTTTTTATGACTACTACAACAAAAACACAAAATAATACTGAAGCTTCTAAAGAAAAAACATTCAATCGTAGAGCACCTCGTCAAGGAGGAAAGAGTTTTGGAGATAGAGTAAAAGATGTGGACCAAAAAATTCTAGATATAAGAAGAGTTACACGTGTAGTAGCAGGAGGAAGAAGAATGAGTTTTGCTGTTTCTATGTTAATAGGTGATAAAAAAGGTGTTGTAGGACTTGGTACAGGAAAAGGAAATGATACAGCTCTTGCTATAGCAAAAGCTCTTAAGGATGCTAAAAAGAACGCTATAAAAATTAATCGTACAGACTCTAATTCTATAGCATACGATGTTTCAGCAAAATATTGTTCTTCAAAGGTTATGTTTTTCCCAAATAATGGTAAAGGTCTTGTAGCAGGAGCTGCCCTTAGGGATATAGCAGTTATTTCTGGAATGAAAGATATTTCTGGAAAGGTTATTTCTGGAAGTAAGAATAAATTAAATACTGCAAGAGCTGCTATGAAAGCGCTTTCTGGAATAAGTACTAAATATATTTTTGGAGCCAAAGTTGAAGCTCCTGTAGTTGTAAATTTAGATAATGATAAAGATAAATAATTTTTATGATTGAATTAAAAAGAAAAACAGAAAATAAAAAGAGTAAATTGGTTGGGCGCGGAGGTGTTCGTGGTAAAACTTCTGGTCGCGGAACAAAAGGACAAAAAGCTCGTGCTGGACACCGTATCAGACCTCATATAAGAGATATTATTAAAAAACTTCCTAAACTAAGAGGAAGAGGTAAGAATATAAATAGAGCTTTTAAAATTTCTCCAAATACTATTAATGTCGCTATATTAGCTATTAATTTTCCAGCAGGATCTATAGTTTCACCATCTATTCTTTTAAATAAAAAATTAATACGTAGATCAAAAGGGGTTGTATCTAATGTTAAAATTTTAGCAAAAGGAGATATAAAACATGCAATCTCTATATACGATTGCCAAATATCTGATTCAGCAAAACAAAAAATTGAAAATGCTGGAGGAAAGATATATTAAAAATTACAAAAATGAATTCTTTTTTTAAAAAATTTTTAACCTTATTTACAGAGAAAACTCTTAGAAACAAAATTCTTTTTGTTATAGGAGTATTTTTTGTATTTCGTTTTCTTGCTGCAATTCCTGTTCCAGGAATAGATACAACAAAATTGAGTCAATTTTTAGAGGGAAATCAGTTCTTAGGTTTATTTAATGTATTGTCTGGTGGAGGACTATCTTCTTTCTCAATAGTAATGCTTGGAATTGGTCCATTTATTACTGCTTCCATAATAATGCAATTACTTTCAATGATGTATCCTAAGTTGAAAGAAATGATGCAAGACGGAGGTGAAGCTGGACGTCAAAAATTTAATCAATACTCTAGATTATTAACTGTTCCTATAGGAGCATTACAGGCTTTTACTTTCATTAAATATCTACAAAGCCAAGGAGCAATAGGACCTCTTTCTTTAGATTCTTTGATTACTAATATAATAATTATAGTTGGAGGAGCAATGCTTCTTTTGTGGTTAGCTGAACTTGTAAATGAATTTGGAATAGGAAATGGAAGCTCTCTTATAATTATGGCTGGTATAGTAGCTCAAATTCCAACAAATATTTCTCAGTTTTTATTTACAGTTACACCAGATCAAATTCCTACAATAATTGTATTTTTTGTATTTTCACTAGTTGTAATAACTGGAATTGTTTATGTATATGAAGCAGAGAGACCTATTAAAATAACGTATGCAAGAGAAATAAGAGGTGTACGTACTATTGGTGGAACTGATACATATTTACCACTACGTTTAACACAAGCAGGTGTTATGCCTATAATTTTCGCTTCTTCTTTGTTGTTATTTCCGCAGTTTTTATCAGGATTTTTAGCAACAGCTAAATCTAGTATTTTACAAAGTATAGGTAATTCTCTGACTTCTTTTCTAAATAATACAGTCATGTATTCTATAGTTTACTTCTTACTTGTTGTTTTATTTACATATTTTTATACAGCCGTAACATTTGATCCAAAACAAATATCAACAAATCTCCAAAAAAATGGAGCTTTTGTCCCAGGGATAAGACCAGGAGATTCTACGAATAATCATATATCTGACATAGTAACAAAAATTACTTTAGTTGGTTCAGTCTTTTTGGGAATTGTAGCTGTTTTACCTCTTATTATTACAAGTACTACAGGGATTACAGCATTTGCACTGGGTGGAACTTCTCTTCTTATTACAGTTTCTGTAGTTATAGACTTAATAAGACGTGTTGACGCACAAGTTGCAATGACTGAATATTAATCACGCTTAGTGATATAATATAAAAATGAAAAAAGATGTTTATATTTTTATCGGACAATCAGGTGCCGGTAAAGGAACACAAGCAAAACTTTTAAAAAATAAAATAGAAAATTCTATTGAAAAAAAAGATATTTTATATCTTGAGGTCGGAAATCATTTCAGATCTTTAATTAAGGAAGATACATTTACATCAAAAAAAGTAAAATTACTTACATCTGAAGGTAAGCTTCCACCACCATTTTTAGGTATTCATATGTGGGCTCATGATCTAATTTATAATTACTCGGAAAATAAAACAGTTATTATAGACGGAACCCCTCGTGTTCCAGATGAAGTACCTGTTCTCATTTCAGCATGTATTTTTTATGATTGGCATCCATATGTATTTAATATACAAGTTTCTGATGATTGGTCATATCAACGGATAAAAGCTCGAGGCAGAGCTGATGATAAAAATGAAAAAGATGTATGGGGGAGAATACAGTGGTACCATGAAAGTGTAGAACCATCCATAAATATATTACAACAGAGCTCAGAAATATCTTTTCATAATATTGAAGGAGAAAAAGATATTGAATCTGTTCATAGGGATATATGTGAAATATTAAATCTAGATTAGAAATTTTAGTAGAAATAGTTATTGGTTAATAATTATTATGATAATAATAAAAACTCCAGAAGAAATAAAAAAAATGAAAGAAGGAGGTAAAATCCTCGCAAGTATTTTGAAGCAAGTATCAAATAGTGTAAAAGTAGGAATAACAACAAAAGAATTAGACTCTATAGCATATGAAATGATAATTAAAGCAAATTGTAAACCAGCATTTCTTGGTTATAAACCAAACAGTGCCGACACTCCATACCCTGCAACACTTATTACATCAATAAATAGTGAAGTTGTTCATGGTATACCGAAAGATAAAATTTTAAAAAATGGAGATATTATTTCTCTTGATTTAGGTTTAAATTATCAAGGTGTTTTTTTAGATCATGCAATTACAATAGGAGTAGGGGATATAAATAAAAAAGATAAAGAGCTTATATATGTAACACAAAACGCTTTAAATGAAGCAATACAGTGCATCAAACCAGGATCTACGGTTGGAGATATCGGTTATGCTATAGAATCTTATATTAAGCCATATAAATTTGGGATAGTCAGAGTTCTATCTGGTCATGGTGTAGGTAGGGAAATTCATGAAGATCCATATATCCCCAATTATGGCAAAAAAGGAAAAGGAGCAAAACTTGTTCCAGGGATGGCAATAGCTATAGAACCTATGATTACACTTGGAAGTGAAGATGTCGTTTTAATGCAAGATGGTTATACGTTAAAAACTATAGATAATTCTAAATCTGCTCATTTTGAGCACACCGTTTTAATTACAGAAAATGGTGCAGAAATTTTAACAATTTAAAAAAATCTCCAAGTATTTGGAGATTTTTTAGTATAAGTATTTGATTTTGATTGTCTTAAAAAATTATTTTACTTTATCAAAAATTTTTTTGAAAGTATTAGGACGATCTTTTGCTAAATAAGAAAGAATTTTTCTATCAATTTCAATCTTTGCATTTTTTAATCCTCCGATAAATTTACTATAAGTTGAACCTTCAGCTCTAACAGCTGCATTTATGTGAATATTCCAAAGGGTACGAGCATCAGCTTTTTTGTCTCTTCTATGAGCAAATGCGTATGTTCCAGCATGGAAAATAGCCTCTTTTGCAGCAGCTTCTTTTGTAGAACGTCCAAAACGATATCCCTTTGTTTGTGATAAAACATTCTTACGACGCTTATTTTTTATTACTCCTCTTTTTACTCTTGTCATATAATTTTATTAAAATATTAATGGGGCAGAAAACGAGCTCTGTCTTTATTGCTCATAATAAATTCAACACCTTTTTTACCTGCTAATTGTTTTGTTCTCGATTGTTTAGCATTAAAGTGGTTGAAACCTGGTTTGCGACCAATAAGTTTACCAGATTTTGTCTGTTTTAAACGTTTCGAAAATGATTTATTAGTTTTTGTACTCATAATAATTAAATGTTTATTTTACAGTATCTTTTGAGGTTTTATCTCTCTCTATGACTACTGCTAAGCCTTTTGGGGAACGCTTATGTGGTTCAGCTATCTTATAGTGTTCAGTGATAAAATGCAAGACCCTGTCTAGTCTTTCTCTTAAAAAGGGTTCATTCATCCCTTTGGATCTACCTCTTAAGAATAACTCAACTTTTATACGATGGCCTTCTTTGAGCCATTTTGAGGCTGTTTTGGCTTTTAATTCTAAATCATGGTCCCCGGTACCTATTTTGATCTGGAGAGACTTGGTTTCGGTTGGTTTTGCCCCAGTTTTTGCTTTTTGAGCTTTTTTCTTTTGTTCGTATTGGTATTTCCCAAAATCCATTATTTTACATATTGGAGGTTTGGCATTTGGTCCTGTTTCTATTAAATCAACACCATCATTTGTTGCCATCAATAAAGCTTCTTCAATAGAAAAAATACCCAAGTTTGATCCCTCGTTGTTTATAACCCTAACTTCTTTGGCTCGTATTTGTTTGTTTATTCGTTCTTTCAAGAGTATAGTTCTAAAATAATGTCTATAAAGCATACAAAAACTATTACTAATAGTCAAGACTTTTCTGGTAAATATCCTTTATTTAAAGAGCGGGGAGAGACACTGGCTTGTCTTTTAGATAGATTTAGAAAAATTTATAATCTTAAAAAAGATGACAAATTAACATATGCTGGTAGGTTGGACCCTATGGCTGATGGAGTGGTTTTGATTTTGGCAGGAAAAGCAAGATTTGAGAAAGATTTATTACTTAATATGGATAAGACTTATGAAGTAGAGGTTTTATTGGGCATAGGTACAGATACATTAGATTCATTGGGGTTAATAAATCAGTCAAATATTAAAAGTTATAAAGAAAAAGAAATAGAAGAAAAAATTAAAAATTTAAAAAAAATTACCAAACTTAAATACCCAATGTATTCTTCTGTTTTGGTAAAAGGAAAAGCATTGTTTAGTCATGCGCGAAACGGCACAAAAGACATTGTTATTCCGTATAAAAATATAAAAATATATGACATAGAAACTCTTTCTATAAAAAATGAAAAATTAGAAAACATTGTGGATGAAATAAATACAGCTATTTTAAAAGTAAAAGGAGATTTTAGACAAAAAGAAATTATAGATAATTGGAATAATTTTTTATTGAATAATCAGAATAGATTAGTTCAAGTTATTTCTTTAAGAATAAAAGCTTCGTCAGGTACATATATGAGATCTTTAGCTGAAAAATTAGGCCAAGAATTGGGAACTCCAGCCATAGCTTATAAAATTAGAAGAGTCCAAATAGGAGATTATAAATAAAAAAGTGCGACTAATTAAGTCACACTTTCATTTTTAATTTAAACTGCCTCACTAAAAGTATTTGCTTTTAGTACGATAACATTTGGAAATTCAGTAGAATTAGTGTGTACACAATAATGCATTGGTGTAACTTTCTCAAATTCTTCTGGCATTTCTTTTTTCAATACATTTAAATTTAAAAATAATCTCCTTTTAAGGCTAGAATTGTCTGACCCAGAAACACTAATTGTCCCATAAGGAAGATTATTTTTGTTTAGGTACCCTGCTACTTCTTCTAAAATATGAAGTAGTTTTTTTCCTCTCGAATTAGGAATTTCTTTTTCTAAACAAGGAATGACATTTTTGTTTATTTTTAAAAAAGGATTTGCAGTCTCTGCTGATTTTAATAAAACACTTGGTTTCATGATTGAATGTTTTGGTTAAGGAATTTTTTTATATTATTACATTTTTTTGAAAAAAAGCAAGTTTAAAATAAAAAAACCACCATATAATGGTGGTTTTTTTATTGATTTAGATATTATGCACGTTGTACATTTACCGCATTCGGTCCTTTTGGAGAATCTTCCATTTCGAAAGAAACAGAATCTCCTTCACGAAGTTCTTCGAATGTTACACCTACAAGAGCGTTTGAGTGGAAGAAAAGATCTTTCTCAAGTCCGTCTGAAGCTATAAAACCAAAACCTTTATCTTTGAGCGTTTTAATTTTTCCGTTCATTGTTGTTGATTATTTTACTATTAATTACAAAATGAACTTGTCTCTTAGAAACGACTATTCTCAACCTCAGCTCTTTTGTAGAAGAGATATTATCAGAAAATAAGCTAAATGTCAATGTAGAGATTTTAGTGTCGTAACTAAATTCTTGGGTATTTGAAGCGCCTGAGGAGATTATAGGGGTGAGGGTTTAAGTGGAGGTATTAATAATTAGTTATATGATAGTAGTGAAATAAAAAAAGGATTGAAATTAATCAATCCTTTAAACTTTTATATAATCTTAAGCTAAAGTTCTTTAACTAAAGATTCCAAATGTTTTGTATTACCTTTAATAAAAGGTTTAACAAAAGCTTCCAGGTAAAATTCTCTGGTTGTCATGTCTCTTTTTGCAAACCCACCTTGATCAGATGGTTTATCTTCATAATCCATCAATTTTTTTACATTGTGGGTGTGAAAGTATTCATCAAAGTGTCCAGTTGGTTGAATATAGGTATTCAACACAGAGGCTGTCTCTCCTTGAGGAGCACGGAACCATCCATATTGATCTCTTCCTGTATTTTGAACAAAGTTCTTTAAACCTTCAGGTGCAACTTCGAATTCTTTTTCAGTAATGGTCCCTATCTGACTTTCTATATAATTAAAGAATTTTACGATTTCTTTAATTTCAAAATTATAATTTGTCCAATTAAGATCAGATAACATTTTTTGAAGCTTTCCTTTCAAGGAAGCTTCGGTCTCTTTAATTTTTGTTTTTTTAGATTTTAGGATACTTATCATTTTTTAGTTTTTAAGGTGATTTAATATTGATTCATCTCAAATCCTCTAAACAAGGGAACTCAGATGAACCAACAAAATCTCTTAAAAACCGAACATATCAAAGAACTATTATTGTCTTCAATAATAGCATAAATAAGCTTAAAAGTCAATAGTATGTATATGGGGATCGACTCACGAATCACTAAGTATAATTTTTCGCTTTGCTCAAATTCTACAAAGTGTTCGCAAGCCCGCCTCGATTCCTTCGACAAGCTCAGGATATCTGCGCCTGTTTGATTCCCACGCACGACACGTAGGCGTCGTGTTCCCATCTCCACTGAAAAACAAAAGCACCTTTTTAGGGTGCTAATGTTTTAACAGTGGAGATGGGGGGAATCGAACCCCCGTGTAGAAAATATGAACAAACAAATCTACATACTTAGTATTATTTTATTTTGGAGGGTTATTCTATAAAAAAATACAAAATGAATAACTCCCGAGTCTCTTTTATTGGGTGATTATTTGAGACTAGATAATCTACCTACACTCAATGATATGTTGCCACTATTATTTTATTGAGTATCAAATATAGTGACACCAGATTGGCCTAAATTTAGGCGAATGCTGGAGCAAAGTTCATACTGAAGTATGGAGACTTTACCTTAGCGGTACTGTTTCCAGATATCCTTTAGACGACGATTTACAAGAGTACGTCTATGCTTGGTATGCATGCAGGCTCGATATTATCTATCGATACCAAACATCCCCGATTATTCACCTCTACGAGATTCTCGATCAAGGTCACGTTTTTTTATCGTATTTCTTTTGTCAAAGTTTTTCTTACCTTTTGCAATTGCAAGCTGTAATTTAATCAGCTTACTCTTACCATACATTAAGACAGGGATAATAGTCAAACCTTTCTCTTTTAGTTTTTTGGTTAAATAGAGAAGTTCACTTTTATTTACTAATAAACGACGAGTACGATAAGGGTCAAATCCAATAGGAGCATTTTTTTCTTGCCAAGCAGGTATGTGAGCTCCAAGTAATACAAGATGCCCATCAATTATAATTATATATGCACCAGAAAGAGAGCCATGATGAGCTTTAATTGATTTAACCTCTGTTCCAAGTAATTCTAATCCTACTTCAATACTTTCTTCGAGTTGGTAGTCAAAGGTCGCTTTTTTATTACGAAGGTATTCCATATTTAACTATGTTAGCATAATATTACAGGCAGTAATTTTATTTTTGTGTATAATATCTTGACATGACAAATAAAGATCAAAAAGAACAAAAAGGTAAAAAACCAGGAAATAAAAAAAATAGTATTTCTTCTTATATTTTTTCAACATTGTTAATATTTACAATTTTAGTCACCAGTTACTCAATGATTTCTGGTGAAGGAGTAAAGAAGTCTGATACAGTAGGAATATCTGAAGTAGCTCGCTTAGTTTCACTTGGGGAAATTAAGTCTATAGTTGTTGATGGTCAAAATTTAGAAATTACAAAAAATGATGATACTAAATTGAAATCAAAAAAAGAACCAGATGCTTCACTTGTTCAGACACTTGATTCGTATGGTACAGATAAGGTTAAATTATCAACGGTAAGTATTACAGTCAAAGAACAATCAGGTATTTTATTTTTTTTAATATCAGTTCTTCCTATTATTTTACCTATAGCTTTAATAATATTCTTTTTTTGGATGCTTACACGACAAGCTAAAGGTGCAAGTATGCAAGCTTTTAATTTTGGACAGTCAAAAGCAAGAGTAACAGACCCAAGTGATAAAAATAACAAAGTTACATTTAAAGATGTTGCAGGAGCAAGAGAAGCAAAAGAAGAACTTAAAGAAATTGTTGATTTTCTAAGTAATCCTAAGAAATTTTTAGATATTGGAGCTCGCATTCCAAAAGGTGTGCTTCTAACCGGAGCTCCAGGTACAGGAAAAACTTTACTCGCCCGAGCGGTAGCAGGAGAAGCTGTTGTTCCATTTTTTCACCTATCAGGATCAGAGTTTGTAGAGATGTTTGTAGGTGTTGGAGCATCAAGAGTAAGAGATTTATTCAAAATGGCAAAAAAAGCAGCTCCATCAATAATATTTATAGATGAAATAGACGCTGTTGGAAGAGTTCGTGGTGGAGGATATGGAGGAGGCAACGATGAAAGAGAACAAACATTAAATCAGATTCTTGTTGAAATGGATGGTTTTGAACCAAATGATAAAGTTATCATAATGGCTGCAACAAATAGATCTGATGTTCTTGACCCTGCACTTTTAAGACCAGGAAGATTTGACCGAAGAGTAATTTTGGATTTACCAGATAGGCGTGATAGGGAAGAAATACTCAATGTACATGCTGTAAAAAAACCATTTGGAGAAGATGTAAATTTAAAAGTTATAGCAGAAAGAACACCAGGGTTTTCTGGAGCAGATTTATTCTCTCTTATGAATGAAGGAGCTATACTTGCAGCTCGAGAAAATAGAAAGAAGATTTCACAATTTGACCTTGTTCGCTCTATTGAAAAAGTTATGATGGGGCCAGAAAGAAAAAGTCATTTAATGACTAAACATGAAAAAGATATAGTAGCTTATCACGAAGCAGGCCATGCTCTTGTGGCATCTATTCTCCCAAATGCTGATCCTGTTCATAAAATATCTATAGTCTCTCGTGGTAGAGCTGGAGGTTTTACTATGAAAATTCCATTAGAGGAACGTAAATTACAAAGTAAGAAAGAATTTCTTGATGATATTGCCATGTCTCTTGGGGGTTATGTTGCAGAAGAGATGATATTTGGAGATGTTACAACTGGACCATCAAATGATCTTCAAGTAGCTACATCTTTAGCTAGAGCTATGGTCACCCGATTTGGTATGAGCGACACAATAGGACCTCTTGCACTTGAATCAGACGGAGGTACGCCAATGTTTGGAGCAGGTGTACAAGGAAAAGATTATTCAGAAAAAATGTCTAGTATTATAGATAGTGAAGTTGAGCTTATTATGAAAGAAGCTTTTAAAAAAGCAAAAACAGTCCTTACTGAAAAAAGAGCAGTACTTGATGTAATTGCAAAAAAATTAATTGAAGTTGAAACACTAGAGCAGCCAGAATATGAAATAATTCTTTCTGCTCATGGTATCCCACTTAAAAAAATATAATTAATAAAAAAAATCTCACAATATTGTGAGATTTTTTTTATTAAATAATAGATCTATTTGATCCAACAGAACAAAGTTCACTCTCAATAATATCTAAGATTTCCCTATGGTAATCTATACACTCTTGAGAAAAAGCAATTAAAGAATCATTATTTATTCCTTCAGCGCAACCCTTAACTAATGCAAAATGAACAATAGCTGCTCCTTCAAAAAAACCACTCCATTCGAGAACTTCAACAGGGTTTGACCATTGTTCTCTTATGTACATGTCACGCATAGATTTAAGTTTTTCTTCAGTAGATGCAGATTTTTTTGTAACAATATCTGAAACATTAAAAGTTTCTGATATATGATTTATTTCTTTTATATATCTTTTATTTTTTTCAATAAATTCTATAATTTTTTCTTCACCTAATACATTAGATAAAGGAATACCAGCTTTTTCTATTGTGTCATTACTAATCTTGGTAAAAGCTAAAACCTCACCAATTTTTTTTGCCATAAATTCATTAATCATAATATAGTCATTATACATCAAAAATTGGTATAAAGGCCTTTTATTTTTTTTGATTGAAGTGTACAATCTCTTTGTTAATAATAAAATTACCAACATTACCGCCCTTAGCTCAGTTGGTTAGAGCACAGAGCTTATACCTCTGGGGTCCATGGTTCGAATCCATGAGGGCGGACATTTAAGCTTATTGACTTTTTATATATTATATGTATTATAATAATAAAACGGTTAAACTCCTACCAACTATAAAGGAGATTAAAATGTACATTTAAATTAAAAAATATGAAAAAAATTATGATAGTATTGTTATTTTTGACTTTAACTATTTCTTGCAAAAAAACTATGGATATTGAGTTAAACTCAGGATCTATTACTTTGGTAAAAAAAGGAAATGACATACCAATTACTCCACCAAAAGACATAGACCTTACTTTTAGTTTTGTTAGTAGTAGCGACATGGATAATTTAAAAGTTAACTTTAATTATTCAGGAACTGCACAAATTAGTAATTTTGGTAGTTTTGTCTTTGAAGTTATTCAGGACTCTGATTCTTCTTCAAAATTAAAAACTCTACCATTTACTATTCAACAAAATTCAGCATCTATTAATTTAGGTTTTTTAATTAAAAAAGATTTGAATTATACAATCCATTTATACACAAAAGCATTAAATGGAGTAGATGGTTCTAATTTTACTATAGCTATGAATATGGCTTATGGTCAAAATAGGAGCACAGGATTTGTTCTCGGACAGAAGATTTTTTTTGGTTTACCAACTGTTAATATAACCTCAGATCCAAATACTTTTGGAACAAGTAAGGTTATACCAGGAACAGAAGTTTCTGTTGTTAAAGGTTTGATTAATAATCACGGTTTAAATACAGTTAAAAGTATTTCTTTATCTGTTGTTAGTCCAAACGCTGTATCTAGTATAGCAGCGTATGATTCTTTAGGTTTATTGTTGGGTAGCACTACTATTTTTACAGGGAACATTGCAATAATATCTACTAATTACCCATTAAAAGAAGGAATAAATAATTTAGTTATTAAATTACAATTAAAGCAAATTAATTCATCCATTAATTCTAATGTAAATATTGCAACTAATATTATTAGTATGGCAATTAAAACAATAGACGGAATATCGATGAATACAACAGGTATTGCAATAGGGAATGATATATATGCCGTAAAAGCATATCAAGAAATAACTTCAATATTTCCCGTAGGAAATATAATAAATGGATCTATTAATACTATTGGTAGAGTTAATATTAAATCAATCGGAGGAATAACCTCAACAAAGGTTTTGTCTTGGAATGTAAATTTAGTGGATAATGGCCCAGAAATTGATACTTTAAAATTATTCAATATGGGTATTAAAGTAAATGGAACTGTATATAATATAGGAACATATTTTATTACTAACTCTTTTGGAGCAAAGATTGATTCTATTGTATTAGGGTTTAAGCTATATATAACATTTTTAACTGAAGTTAATATTCCTGAAAATACTATTACTTCTTTTGAATTAATAGCTATCCCTAAAGGATTTTTACATTCAGGAGATGCTATATCTAGTATTATTATGGCAGATGACACACAGACTTCTTATCGTTATTTAAATTCTGGAGGATCATCTTCTCCAAATAACGTTTTAGCAAAATTATTTAATTCACAAACACCTTCAACAGGGGCAGTATTACAGTCTTTTCTTTATTCTGATAAATCAGAAGGACAAATACATTCTTATTCTTTAGGTGCAAGTACGCCAGATTGGTTTAATAGTTTTTCTTTACAAAAAAACATCAATCAATATGTAATTATTAAATAATTTTTTTCTTATTTTTTTTACAAAGCCCTCATATTTTTGAGGGCTTTTTTTTATTCAAAATGTAAATCTTCAGTTTTGATAATTTTTTCTTTAAGTAATGGATATTTTTTTAAATCTTTGTCAGTCTCAATTATTTTCTTGGCAGATTCACGAGCTGCTTCAACGAGTTTGATATTACGAAGTGCCTCCATGCCTATATCTGAGATCCCCCATTGTTTAGCACCGGTAAGTTCTCCTGTACCACGAAGTGCTAAATCATATTCAGCAAGTTCAAAACCATTTTTAGCAGTTATAAAATATTTTAACCTTTCTTTTGTTTTCTCGCTTTTACTTTCAGCAAATAAATAACAATAAGGTAAATGATCACTTCTCATAATTCGTCCTCGAAGTTGATGAAGTTGAGATAATCCAAATCTTTCTGCCCCTTCTATTATCATTATTGTTGCATTTGGAACATTAACTCCTACTTCTACAACAGATGTTGCAACAAGTATTTGAATTTTTCCCTCAGAAAATTCTTTCATTACAGAATCTTTTTTTATTTTTGTCATTTTGCTATGTAGTACTTCAATAGAATACTCAGGAAAAACATCTTTTTTTAATCTCTTAGATTCTTGAGTAACACTTTTGGCAATTATTGCATTAGTTTTGTCTGGATCTGATTCATCAATTCGAGCACAAATAACATATAGTTGTCTTCCATTTTCTAATTCTTTTTTAATTTCTTCATATACGATGTTTCTTTTGTCAGAGTTTATTATTTTTGTAATAGGGTGTTTGCGCCCAATAGGCATTTCATCAAGTAATGAAAGATCAAGATCTCCGTATATTGTAAGTGCTAATGTTCTAGGAATAGGAGTGGCTGTCATAGATAAAAGATGGGGGAAGTGAGAATCTTTTTTGGCAAGACCTTTACGTTGGTTGAGCCCAAAACGATGTTGTTCGTCAATAATAGTTAATGCTAGATGTTTGAATTCTAGAGATTTTTGTATCAATGAATGTGTTCCGATAACTATAGGTATTTCACCATTAGCAATCCATTTTTTAAGTTGAGGTTTTGATATTGTAGTCCAAGGTGTTGAACTTGATGAAACCTTAGTGGGGAATTTTCTAGCACCAGATCCTGTAATAAGTGCAATTGATATTCCTGTATCACGAAAAAAATCTATGAAACTTTCAAAATGTTGTGTTGCAAGTATTTCTGTTGGAGCCATATATGCAACCTGGAGATTACCAAAAGATTGTTTTTTACCGTTATTATTAGGCCGATTTATAACTGTGGCATAAGTAGCAATAGCTGCTACAGCAGTTTTGCCACTTCCTACATCTCCTTCTAATAATCTAGACATAGGATGATCATTTTGTAAATCATCTAATATATGTTTAACGGATTTATTTTGAGCATTAGTTAAAGGAAAGGGAAATTTTTTTTCAAAATTTCTTATATCAGTACCGTTTATATTTATACTGTAAGCTACATTTTCTTTGATTTTAATTTTTTCTTTAGCACGAGAAATATTAATAGTAAATATTTCATCAAATGCAAATCTTTTACGAGCAGCTTGTGCATCACTAAATTTTTTTGGTTCATGAATCCATATTAGAGAAGTCTTTAAAGAAGGAAGAGAATATTTCTGAAGTAAATTTT
>JAYTQE010000045.1:0-17511 GCA_043746875.1 Minisyncoccota bacterium | reverse complement strand
GATGGATTGATCCAAGTTTAATTATATCTTTTCCTCAAGTACGTAAAACTTTTGACAAAGTAAGTCTTCAAGAATTAGCAGATGATATAGCAAAAAAAGGCTTATTACAGCCGAGTATGGTTGCAAAGTTATCATTAGATAATTTCCAAATTTATTTGGATATCTTTGAAAAAATAACTAAATCAAAACTAGATAGAGCAAATTTTCCTTTTGAAAAAGATTCTTTTGGAAATATTTACTATTACGTTTTAGTTGCAGGGGAGAGAAGATTTAGGGCGCATATGATTTTAATGGAAACTGGTTGTACTGAATGCATTAATACTAATAATTTTAAAAAAAATAAATGTTTTTTAAAACATTTTCCAAAAGGACTTATAGAGGTCAGAATTGGATTTAATATTAAACCAGAAGAAGCAAAAAGTGTTCAGTTTCGAGAGAATAACCATATACGTCCATCTGTACATGAAGAAGCTTATGCATATAGGGATTATTATGATTACCTCAAGACCGTAAAAGAAAAAATGACATTCAAAGATTTTTCTATAGAAGTAGGGTCATCTATAGATAAAGTTCGAAAGGCAATTTGGTTTTGTGATCTTCCTTTAAGACTAAGAGATGCAGTAGAAAATAAAATGATATCCTATTCAAATGCATTAGAGATGAATAAAATAATACAAGATAGTTTTTTTGAAAAAGATATTTATACAAAAATAATTAATTCAGAAATAGACTACCTTTTTATTCATCCAAAAATAAAAAATGAAGATTACAAAATAAGAATTAAAAATCTTATTTTAAGCTTTAAAACTCCAACTTTATTTGATCTAAATCAATTAGAGATGACTAAAAAAGAAAAACGTAAAGTTGTAGAAATTTATTTATTGCAAAAGATACTTCTTATGGATAGGTATTCAGAAAAAACATCAAAACTTTTGTCTGATGGTTTTTTAGGAAAAGGGAATTTGTATTCTGGGATTTCCCCAACAAAACAAATTAAAAAAATATTATTAAGTATTGAATCAATAATTCCTAACTTCAAACTAACTAATTCTCAGAAGAAAAGCCTTTTTTTTAATCTAGATAAAAAACCTTAATTAAATTAAGGTTTTTTTTTATTTGTCTTTAATCCAAGTATATAAATCCTCAATTGCCTTAACTCCATCTCCAGCCGCAATATTATTTTGATGATATTTTATATTTGTAATATCACCAGCTGCCCAAATTCCATCAGTTTGGGTACGCTGAGTCCATGGGTCAATTTTGATCTTCCCAAAATCGTCTATTGCAACAATATCTTTCAAAAAGTCTCCATTTGATATCTGTCCTATTTCAACAAATATTCCAGATATATTTAATATTTCTTCAATATCAGTTTCTTTATTTAGTATTTTTATTCCGGAAACAAAATTTTCACCAATAATTTCTTTTATTTCTATATTTGTAATTATGCGTATTTTTGGATTTTGTTTTATTTTATTCACTGTTGTTTCATCTGCACGAAATCTATCACTACGATTTAATATTGTGACACTTTTACAATAAGCTACAAGCTGGAGCGCTGTTTCAAAAGCAGCATTACCACCACCAATAACGACTACATCCATATCTGAAAATAATGGACCATCACATGATGCGCAGTAAGTTAATCCTTTATGCTCTAATCTTTCAGCTCCAATAGCATCAAGTTTTCTTCTGCTAGATCCTGCTGTTATTAGTACTGCTTTGGTATTTAAAATAGATTCATCTTCTAATTTAACTAAAAAATCATTGTTATTTTTTTCTAAATTAATAACTTTTTTTCCTTCTTTTATTTCCACCCAATTTGATTTGTAATTTTCTATATGATTTTTTAAGTTTTTTGCTAAATCATTTCCACTAATATGAGGAGTTCCTATCCAGTTTTGAATATCATCAGATACAATAGATTGACCTCCAAAGTCCACAGTTACAAGAGCTGTCTTTAATTGTTTTCTGGCAGCATAAACAGCAGCAGCACTACCTGCTGGACCTCCACCAATAATAACTAAATCATAATTCATTTTGCAATTATAACATGGTTAAAAAAATATAAACAAAAAAACCTCATTTCAGAGGTTTTTTATAATTATTTTTTATTTCTTCTTAAAAAAGCAGGTATTGCTCCAAAATTGTCTATATCTTCATCAGATAAATCTTCATCTGCATTATCCTCATTTTTTTCTGGAGTTCTTACTAATGGTTGATTAACTTCAATTTGAGGAACTTCTTTTTGTCTATTGAAAAGCTCTTTACCTCCTTGAGAAAAAAGATTTCCTTTTTTGTTAGCATCAGTAGGGAAGCCAGTTGCAATAACGGTTATCTTAATTTCTCCCTTTTTTATACGCTCATCTAAGATAGTACCAATTATTACTCTCGCGTCTTTATCTATTGATTCGGTGATTACCTTTGCTGCATCTTGAAATTCTGACATAGTTAGATCATCATTTGATGCTATAGCAAATAATACTCCTTTTGCTCCATTTATTGATATATCAAGTAGGGGAGAATTAATAGATTGAATAGCAGCTTTTTCTGCTCGTCCTTCTCCTGAGGATACTCCAACACCCATAAGTGCTGTTCCTGCATCAGTTAATACGCTTTTCATATCAGCAAAGTCCACATTTATAATTCCGGGACTTGCTATTAATTCACTTATACCTTCAACTGCTTGTCTTAAGACTTCATCACATTTAGCAAAAGCATCTTTAAAAGTTGTATCTTTTCCTGCTATAGCTAATAAACGATCATTTGGAATAATAATTATAGCGTCTACTTCTTTTTCTAATTCTTCTATTCCACGCTCTGCTATTCGCATACGTTGATTTCCTTCAAAGAAGAATGGCTTTGTTACAACAGCAACAGTTAGTATTCCTTGTTCTTTGGCAGCACGAGCAACGACAGCAGCTGCTCCTGTTCCTGTTCCTCCTCCCATCCCACAAGTTATAAATACCATATCTGATCCTTTTACAGCATCTTGTATTTCTGATTTAGTTTCTTCTGCGGCACGAGCTCCAACTTCTGGATTCATACCAGCTCCCAATCCTTTTGTAAGGTTCTTTCCAAGATGAATCTTTTTTTCAGCTAAAGAATTGTGCAAATCTTGTACATCTGTATTCATGGCAATAAACTCGACAGCTCGAACTTTCGATTCCATCATGTGATTTATCGCATTTTTACCTGAGCCTCCTATTCCGATGACTTTGATACGTGCTGCTGTTTCAATTTCTGGGGTTATTTTTGCCATAGTTTGTATTACTAATTGATATAAGAATATACTATCAGAACTTCAACTAAGTGCAATGGATTTGACAAAAGTTATATTGAGTGTTCTTTTTAATTATAAATTATGTTAATTTTAGAATTAAGGTATTAATTGTTTAAAAAAGTTTTTTATTGTAGATATAAAACCATCACTTGAATCTGTTGTATATTTTATTTGTTTAGATTGTGATTGATATATTTCATTTATAGCTACCCCATAAGCAACAAGAAGTCTCTGATCCTTTATTGGAGTTTTATTACTTGGTATTTCTAGGTATCCTATTTTTACAGGAATTTTAAGCATATTTTTTGCAACATTTTCGATCATAGGAATTTGACTACCGGATCCAATTATTATTGCTCCTGCAGGTAGTAGTCCGCTTCTCCCAATTTTTTTTAAGTATTTATCTATAAGTTCAAATATATCAGATAATCTTGCTTCTATAATTTCATCTAATTTTTTCTTTGGTACATTTTGAAAACTTAAAACTCCAATTTTTATATTTTCAGCTTCTTCTGGAGTAATTCTTAATCCTAAAGCAATATCTTTTGTTATATCAAAAGATCCGATTCCAAAAACATGAAGAGATGAAAGTACATTATTTTCAAAAATTGATATCGAAACAGTTTCTCCACCTATATCTATTAACATGCATCCAAAATTTTTTTGAATGTCATTTAAAAGTAATTTTTCTGTTGAAATAGGATTTGCTGTAAATTCTGTAACTCTTATACCAGCATCTCCAAATGCAGATAATAAATCATCTAAATGTTGTTGGAAATATGTAATAAAAAGTGTTTTTACTTCCAATTTCAATCCTTGGATACCTTCAGGTCTGGTCGGTAGTTCTTTTCCGTCAATTTTAAATAATACAGGAAAAGCATGTAATACAATCTTATTTTTCAAATCTAGTTTGTTTTCAGCATCAGAGATACTTTTTTCTACATCAAATTTACTTATGATACTATCCGCTCTAGTAACCATACACGTTCCAGTAGAGTATTCAGAACCTAATCCAATACCACTTATAGATATACAAGCAGATCTTATTTTTTGACCGCTATCTTTTTCGGCCTCTTTCACAGCTTTTTTTATAGTAGAAACAGCGTCATCACGGTTTATTATATAACCATGTCGAAGACCTTTTGTTTCAACAATACTAGAACCAATAATTTGAGGAAAATCATTTTCCAATCTATTATTGTCTATTACCACAACTTTTGTTATGGAGGTTCCTATATCAATCCCTACTGTTATTTTTTGTTTCATTAGTTTTTTTACTGAAAAAAATTAAAAGTTTCTTTTCTTCATTCTCCATTGTACTCCCATGTTTGAATCCTTTCAAATGTAACATGCTGTGTATACTTATAAAAGTTAAATATTTTTCATAATTCATATTAAATTTTTTGTATTGCTTTCTAAGAACACTTCTACATAGGATTATTTCACCACTATTTTTTGATAATTGGAAAGATAGTGTATTGGGTACATAATTTTTGTTTCTGTATTTTATATTTAAATTTTGAGCAATTGCAGGAGAAACAAAAGCAATTGATAAATTATATTTCTTTCCAAGAATTTTATTTTTTAAATCCAAAAATGGCACGCAGGGAAGCGTGCCAGATATCGATATAGATATAGTGTCAGTATCTTTGACCATTAATTACATTTTACCAAGTTTTTTTAATTTCTCGACTTCTGCTCGGCGTATGATTTTTTTTAATCGTAATTTTTTTTGAGATAATTTTGAAAGAGATCTTTCATTATATTTATTTCCTTTTACTTTTATTATAATACCAGATTCTTGTATTTTTCTTGAAAAACGACGTAGCAAACTAGTGCCATTTTCATGGGTATTTTTATTAAGTTCTACATTAGTCATAGGCATGGGTGACATCGTACCATAAGCCTTTAAAAGGTGCAATAGTTTTTTTAATTTAAAATCTCTCAGGGTTTTGTTCTATTTTATATGGAAAACGTAAACTTTCTAAAAAAGATAAAAGTTGTTGACCTTCATTTTCTATATAATTAGTAGGTGATTTAATTATCCAAACCATTAGTACTTTCATACTACCTAAACTTATACGTCGAGGATTAGTTGGTGTAAAGTCAACTTCTTTTAAATAATCCTCTACTAAAGATTTTATTTTTTGACGGTATCCATCAGGTACGGTTATTGAAATTTTTATTAACAATCCAAAAGGGGGATATCCAAGTTCTTTTCTTGTTTCTAGTTCTTCTTCAATTATCATATTTATTTTGCGCATTTCAAGTTTTTTTATTAAAGGAAATTCTGAATTTTTAGTACATAAAAGTACTCCTAAATCAGATTTTTCATTTGACTGCATTATCATATGTAGAGTTTGTTCTATTGTGTATATAGAAGGAGTTGATAATATACGATCAAAAAACGGGACTATAGTGTAATCAACATTTTTTAAATAGGATAAGATTTTTGTAGTTCCTATAATAACAGCAAATTTTTTTTGATTAAATTCTGTTAACAAATTTTCTACAGCCACACTATCGGGAGTTACATCTTCATTAAGTGTAAATACCGAATCAGAACCTACTAAAGAACATATTTCATTATATAAACTTTCTGTTCCTATATATAAAGGTGTTATATTCCAGCTCCCACAATAAGTACAATTGTGATCTGCAAATATATTTTCTCCACAATATGTACAAATAAAATATCTTTCTTTATTACCATTTTGTTTTAATTTATTTTTTAAAACCATAGGAAGACTACATGAAGGGCACGAAACAGTAGTGCTACAATCACTACAGCGAGATATTGGAGCCAAACCTTTTCTGTGAGTGTAAATAAATAATTTTCTTTTTTTTATTTGAGCATATCTTAATAGTTCTATAACTTCAGAAGGAAGAGTCGTCCTATAGTGTTCAATTGGAATAATGTTTAATTTGTCAGGAATATATGTTCTAGGTAAGTTTGTACTTTCCAGTCTAGATATAGTTTCAAATCTTGGTAATAAATCACCCCAAAATATAGTTAAATAAAATTGCTGAGCAAACTCTTTTAAAAAAACTCTTAAATCTGTTCCATATCTGTCATTTGTTTTATATAGATTACTACTTTCATCTTCTACTACAATTGTTCCTAGGTCATTTCTTGGTAAAGAACAGAATCCAGGAGTTACAAATATTAATAAAGGCCTTTCACTTGATTTTATTAATGAAAAAAAAGTACGTAAATTTTTTTTAGTTGTTTTACTATGAATAATTACAACATATTTTTGAACACCTTTTTCTAATTTTTTTTGCCAAAATTCAAGACTTCTGATTGTTGGAGCTACAAATAAAACACTTTTTTTATTTGCAAAGGATGAACGAATCAATCTTTTATAGTAATCCTCGCGATCTTTTGTCGGACCTAAGGATATTTGTTCGTTGAATAATTTTTGATCTAAGATATTACTATTTGATAATTCAGAAACTTTTTCACTGTTTATATATTCAAAAATAAATTGAGGTATTACATTTCCAGCAAGAGCACCAATAGGTGTAAGAGTCTGTGAGGAAGTAGAAGTAATAGCTAAAGCTATTTTTTCAAAATAACTAAATGTTCCCAAAACTTTTTTTATTTTTTTAAGAGAAAATGGAGCATTTTTTATGGCAGTTTTTGATTCTAATAGGGAATTAGTTTCAAGAACTATACCTGTAAGATTTTGTTTACCAAAAGGAATAGAAACCAATGTTCCTGGATTTAACATTTCTAAACAATAGTAGCTAAGTGTATCAAAAGGGATACCTCTTGCTATTGGAATTATAGTTGCGACATACATAAATGCACTATACTATTGTAATTGATATGTGGAAACTACCTAAGGGTAAAAAAATTGGTATAGATTTGGGCACAACAAATACACTCGTTTTTGTTGCTGGTGTAGGTATCGTTTTAAATGAACCAACAGTTGTTGCTATAGATAGAAATACAAAAACAATATTAGCCATAGGACACGAAGCTAAAGATATGATTGGTAAGAACCCTTCAGAAATTATTATATATAGACCAATGCAAGATGGAGCTATTGCAGATTACAATGTTACTTACGCTATGTTGAAATATTTTTTAGATAAGTCTCTTGGAAAAAATACAATATTTAAGCCGGATGTCCTTGTCTCTGTTCCAGCTGGAATAACATCAACAGAAAAGCGTGCAGTAATAGAAGCAACAATTAAAGCCGGAGCAAAAAGTGCCGTAATTGTGAAAGAAGCAATTCTTGCGGCCATAGGAGTTGGTGTGTCAATTAATGATGCAAAAGGATGTATGATTATAGATAGTGGGGGAGGAACAACAGATATAGCAGTAATATCATTAGGAGGAATTGTTGCATCTACTTCTGTTAAATGTGGAGGAAATAAACTAGATCAAGCAATTATCGATTATATTCGTAGAAATTATAACGTTATTATAGGAGATCAAAGTGCAGAAGATGTTAAAAAAAATATAGCATCAGCTATCAATATAAATCCTGACCACAAAGGAGAGGTTAGAGGTAGAGATATCATAAAAGGATTACCTGTTACTATTCCAATTTCTACAAATGAATTAGTCAAAGCACTAGATTATGATCTTAAAATCATAATAAAATCTATTAAAAATGTTTTAGAACAAACTCCTCCTGAACTAGCTAGTGATATAATTGATAATGGTATCGTTCTTACAGGAGGAACAAGTGGTTTATCTAATTTTGCACAACTAATAGAGCAACAAACGGGGATTAAAGTTCGCGTAGCAGACGATGCAATTTTTGCTGTAGTTAAAGGAGCGGGAATTTTACTTGACCATTTAAATGATTATAAAAGATCAATAATGACAAAGAAATAATATGAATTTTTCAGAAATTAAAAAATTTTATCCTCAAAAAATGTTTTTAGTTCAAGGTGAAGAGGTCATGTTCGATTCTTTATTAAAAGAGATCAAAAATATAGAACCATTAGTACATAGTTTGTCTGTACCTAGATTTACAGTCGATCATGCAAGAAATATATCTCAATTTATTTCAGAGGGTAATGGGAAAGAAAGATTTTTTGTCGTATTTTTTTCTTTTTTTTCAATAGAAGCAGCCAATATTCTTCTGAAAAATATTGAAGAACCAGATTTATATACAACAATTATTTTTATTACTCCTTATCCGTATACAATTCCTCAAACTATCAGATCCCGTGTTTTTTTATTACAAAATACTAGAGAAATCTTAGACTTAGAAAATTTATCTTATACTGATTCTGTAAATTTTGTAAAAAATGAATTATCAAGCGAATCTGAAGAAGATGCTGCTACAAGAAAAGCTAAAGCAATTATTTTCTTGGATAGTTTAGAAAAAAAATTCAGAAAAAATTCAGAAAAAATTTCTGTAATTTATGAAGCTAAGCACATGTTATTTAAAGCAAATATTCCTAGTAAATATGTTATAGATTACACGATAAGTTGTATTTTTTGATTTATATAAAAAATAAAATGGCCATTTTATAAATGGCCATCTTTAATCAAAGAAATGATTATTTTTTTTGTTATTTCACTGATGTTAATCTTAAGTACTTCTTCTTTTGAAAACCTTCCATAATCAGAGATCTTAGAAGATGGAGAGATAATACCTTCAACTTTACCTAAATAAACCTTAGCAAGTAATAGAGTATTTTTGTTGAGATTTTTTACTACGAAACTTTTATACTTCTTATGAATATATATTTTAGTTAAAGGAAAATCTTTGTAGCATTCTCTCAATAGACAATTTTTCTCATTTTCTTTTTTTAATAATTTACATCCAGGTAAAACCCAGTAATTATTTTTATAAATTAATAAAATTTTCTTAGATGTTACATCAGCTATATTTATAGCTATTATCATGTTTTTAGTGTAACAATATCTGTTATTATATTTTTGTCAAATATAAAAAATACTATTTAAATAGTATAATAAAATAGTTTTTTATTAATTAATAAATTATATATATGAAAACAATGACATGTAGACAAATGGGAGGAATGTGTGATCACTCGATGACAGCAAATACTCCTGAGGAAATGATTAAATTAGGAATGGCTCATTTAGAAGATGCTCATTTAGATATGGCAAATACTATTAAATCTTTAGGAGAAGATTCTCCAGAGTTAATATCTTGGAATAAAAAATTTATGACTGATTGGTCTGAATTACCTAATAATGAATAAATATCTTGTGATATAATTTATTAACTTATGTATAATTTAGATTCATTTAAAAAAGAAGCAAAACAAGCAGAAGAATGGCTTATTAGAGAATATTCTCAGATCCACACAGGACGAGCATCTCCAGCATTACTCGATGGTGTTCAAGTTGAGGCATATGGGTCATATCAACCACTTAAAAATTTATCTAGTGTATCAATAGAAGATCCCAAAACTCTTCGTGTTATTCCCTGGGACAAAGCTATGAATAAAGATATAGAAAGAGCACTACATGGAGCTAATTTAGGTTTTTCTATTGCAGTAGATGATTCTGGTGTTAGAGTAATAATTCCATTTCTGACTACAGAGACTCGTAATAATCTTGTTAAGATTGCAAAAGAAAAATATGAAGATTCACGTATTACTATTCGCAAAGCACGCGAATCTATCATTGACTTTTTAAAGGAGAGTAAACTTTCAGAAGATGTTTTTATTAGAGCAAAAGAGGACGTTCAAAAATTAGTAGACTTAGCAAATGATAATCTTGAGATTCAACTTAAAAGAAAAGAAACTGAAATTTTATCTTAAATTTAAGTAAGTATTTTTTTGTAGTGTATACTAGTTAACTTATGACCATAATAATTTTTATATTAATATTACTTGTCTGTGTATTGGTCCACGAATGGGGACACTATATTGTTGCAAAAAAAAGTGGAATGTTAGTAGAAGAATTTGGTTTTGGGATACCTCCACGTATTTTTTCTTGGAAAAAAGGAGAAACAGTTTATTCTATAAATGCTATTCCTATAGGTGGCTTTGTAAAAATTGCTGGAGAAAATGGACAAGAGGACGGTATTTCTACAGATAGACAATTTGATAGTAAACCTTGGTATAAAAAAACAGCAGTTTTGTTTGCTGGTGTTATTTGTAATTTTTTACTAGCGATAATCTTATTTACTATTTCTTATAATGTAGGGTTGCCAGCTATTAATGATGGAGGAACTCCAACAATAACAAATATTTCACAAGGTACTCCAGCTGAAAAAGCAGGGCTATCTGTCGGAGATACTATACAGAGTATTAAAGTTGGGAAATTTGATGTTAATTTAATTAATACTAAAAATATATATGATGCAATACAAAAAAATAATGGTCCAGTGATTATTTCTTATACAAACAATAAAAAAGTATCTCAGAGAGTTTCTTTGGAACCAGTTAAGAAGGGTGATATTAAAATTATAGGACTTGGTATTGAGCCTATTAGTGTTATTAAACAACCATTATTAAAATCTTTTAATATAGCAATTAAACAAAGTCTTTGGATTACAAAATCTATTTCATTAGCATTGTTCGGTATTATTCAAGGTTTATTTTCTGAAGGGTCTTCATCGGTAAGTCTTATGGGACCAGTAGGTTTAGCAAAAGAAGTAGCACACGCTTCAACTTTTGGCTTGGCGTATTTATTAGCATTTACAGCAACTATATCTTTGAATTTAGCAGTTTTAAATATAGTACCATTTCCAGCACTAGATGGAGGAAGAATAATAATTGTATGGGCTGAAGCTATAACTAAGCGTAAAATGTCTAAAACAGCAATTAATGTAATTCATACCTTAGGATTTTTGTCACTTATATTGCTGATGATCGTACTTACAATAGGAGATATAAGAAAAATATTTTAATTTCTTAGTAGATTTTTAGCGCACAATAAAATATATCAATTTAGATTATCTCAATGTTTGACTTTTTAATTATGTATGATAAAGTTATTTTATATTAATTAGAACATACAAAAAATATGGCAGTTATTAGTTTCAAACCAAAACAAGTTACCAAACGTCTACTTTCAAATCTTCAAGATCGTGCCCACGATGTCATTGTTAATAGGTATGGATTAACTGAAGAAGTTGATTCAAAAACCCTAGAAGCCATAGGTAAAAAATATGGAATTACGCGTGAAAGAGTAAGACAGATTGAAAATGCTGCTTTAGCTGCTATTCGTAAAAGTGAGTCTTTTAAATCTGAAAATAAAATTTTTTCTGAACTTAAAAACTTAATTGAAAGTACAGGAGTTGTAGTACACGAAGGAGATTTTTTGGAGTATGTTTCTAAGGATAAATCTATTCAAAATCATATACGTTTTTATCTTGTCTTGGGTGATGAATTCAAAAAAATAAAAGAAGATGATCATTTTCACTCACGTTGGACTGTTAGTGAGGAATTATCAGAATCTGTTCATGAAGCATTACATAGTGTATACAAAAATTTAGATGATAAAGAATTATTAAGTGAAAATGATTTAGTAAATAAATTCTTGAAAGAACTTAAAAATACAGCAGATCAATATAAAAATGAAGAAGTTGCAAAAAGGTGGTTATCAATATCAAAAAAAATAGGTAAGAATCCACTAGGAGAATGGGGTCCTTCTAATTCACAAAATATTAAAACTAGAGGTATTAAAGACTATGCTTTTTTAATGATGCGCAAACATGGATCTCCTATGCATTTTCGAGAAGTAGCAAAAGCGATTATAGATACTTTTGGACGCAAAACTCATGTTGCAACAACACATAATGAACTTATAAAAGATCCACGCTTTGTTCTTGTTGGAAGAGGTTATTATGCTTTGGCTGAATGGGGGTATAAACCAGGAATTGTAAGAGATGTCATAAAAGAAATTTTGATTAAAGAAGGACCATTAACAAAAGAAGATGTAGTAGATAGAGTTTTAAAAGAAAGATTTTTAAAAAAGAACACCATTTTAGTTAATCTTCAAAATCCAAAATATTTCAAAAAACTATCAGATAACCGTTATACTATAGTTAAATAGTTTTATGGCAGAAGATAAAGGATCAGGGGGTAGTTCTTGGGGGACATTTGAAGTAGTTTTAGTTATTTTACTTGTTGCTGGAGTTTTGGGTAGATTACAAGGGAAACCATTTGGAGCCATAGACAATCCAAAAGAAGAAAGTGTAACTCAAAATTTTTCTGAAAATCAAAAAAATAATTGTGGACTTAATATAATAAATCCAAAGTCTTTTGAAAAAATTACATCGTCATTTATTATTGAGGGTTATACTTTTGGTTGTGATTGGGTATCTTCAGAGAATGTCGCGTTATACCTACAAGTAGTAGATTCAAAAGGATTACCAGTATCAAACTATACGACAATAGTTCCTAGTAGTTTTGATCAATCAACCTTAGGTGCTAATTTTTCTACAATCATCAATTTAAATACTAAAGCAAATCCAGGTACTGGATATGTAATATTATTACCTATGAAAAACGATGATAAGAATACAATAACTCATCGTATCCCAGTTAATTTTTAAATAAAAAAATAATTATCTATTTTCTTGTTCAAAACTCTGATGCTATAATACTAAATATGGACCAATCTATTTTTTGGCTTTTATTAAATGAATTCGGTATTTTTATTGCTTTAGTAATACTAACTGCTATTGCTTGGAATCTTTGGCTTACTTATATTTACTCTGCGCATCTCAGGAGTATTGATTGGGTTGTTCTTGAAATTGTCCCACCAAAAGAAGTTTTTAAATCTCCAGAAGCTATGGAATTCGTATTAAATTCTCTTCATGCTGGGGATGCTACAAATTGGTTTGTTAAATATTGGAAAGGAGAAGTTGGACAATATTTTTCATTAGAAATTGCATCTACTGAAGGTAAGGTTAAGTTTTATGTACGTTTCGCAAAAAAATTTCGTAAAGGTTTTGAGTCTCAACTGTATGCTCAGTATCCTCAAGCTGAAATTCGTGAAGTTGAAGATTATACAAAAAATTTCAAAGATTATATAAAAGGAGGACCTATTAGTCTTTTTGGCTATGAACTTGCTCTAAATAAACCAGATGCTTATCCAATTAAAAGTTATGTAGATTTTGGGTTAGACAGAGCTATAGGATCTCTTGATGAAGAGCAAAGGATTGATCCTATAACTCCAATACTTGAAACAATGGGGTCTATTGGAAAAGGAGAGCATATCTGGATGCAATTTATTTTACAAAAAGATACTAAACGTCATGAAATAAAAAATAAAGATAAATATACAGGAAAAGAAATAATAGAAAAAGGGAAAAGTTGGAAAGATAAAGGTAAGGAAGAGATAGATAAACTTCGAAATGAACTTAATCCTGTAGATAAGGAGACTGGAAAAGTAACCCCTATAAGACCAACAAAAGCTCAGAGTAATATTGTTGAAGCAATAGAAAGACATCGTAATAAGTTAGGTTTTGATTGTGGAGCAAGAGTTATATATCTTGCAGAAAAAGAGTATTTCAAGGGCGATATGATAGGATCTTTTACTGCTATGTTTAGACAGTTTTCATCAGAAGATCTCAATAGTTTTAAACTTTCAAATTTAACAAAGTCTCCTGATGAACCATGGAAAGACATTGGAGGAAGAAAAGCTGAAAAGAAAAAAAAGAATATACTTTCCGACTATAAGAATAGATCTTTTTTTTATGGAAGTTTTGATTTTTTTAAAATAAAAAAATATTTTACAAATCCTGTAGATTCAGGAAATAAACCTTTTTTATTGTCCACAGAGGAGCTTGCGACAGTGTATCATCTCCCGGGTCGTGTAGCTGAGACTCCTACATTTGTTCGTATCGAATCCAAAAAAGGAGAAGCCCCAGCAAATCTTCCTATATAAGTATGAATTTTTTAAAAAATAAAAAAAAAATTTCTCAAATATTTTTTTCTACAATTTTTATTGGAGGGTTTTATTTTTTTATTACTCTTATTGCTCCACCAAAAAATTTTCCTACACCTTATCAACTTAGTATAAATTCAGGTCAAACTTTATTTTCTATTTCTCAAGAATTAAAATCAGATAATGTTGTAAAATCTCCAAGAATTTTTGAAATATTTATGATATTTTTTGGAAATGAAAAAAAAATAAGTGAAGGTGAATTTTATTTTGAAAAACCTACATCTTCTTTGCAAATAGCTATAAGAATAACTACAAGATCATTCGGTATTAAAAAAACAAAAATTACTATTCCGGAAGGATTTAGTAATAAAGAAATATCTAATAGAGTTAAAGATTCTTTCCCAGAGATAGATATTGATAGATTTAATTTTTTAATAAAAGGTAAAGAAGGTTTTTTATTTCCAGATACTTATAATTTTTTCCCAAATGTTACTCCAGAGATAATTATAAATACATTAGAAAAAAATTTTAGTCAAAAAATTTCTTTATTAAAAAATGAAGTAGATCAATCAAAAAGAAGTTTAAATCAAATTATAGTTATGGCTTCTATTATAGAAAAAGAAGCTAGTGGTGAAAATGATCGTAATTTAATATCTGGTATACTTTGGAATAGATTTGATAGAGGTATTGCTCTTCAGGTTGATGCACCTTTTCTTTACCTTTTAGGTAAAGAAAGTAAAAATCTTACAAGATCAGACTTACTTATTGATTCACCATATAATACTTATTTAAATAAAGGACTTCCTCCTTATCCAATAAATAACCCAGGAACTGAAGCAATTAAAGCCGCTATTAATCCAGATAACACTGAGTATTTATATTATCTACACGGTAAAGATAGAAATATTTATTATGCAAAGACATATTCAGAACACCAATTAAATATAAAAAAATATTTAAAATAAATTATGATACTTCAACAAACATTAGCTTTTGTAGATATAGAAACCACAGGATTAGATAGTGATATACATGAAATCATAGAACTTGGTGTTGTTTTTGCTCGAATTAAAGACGGGGAATTAGTTGTTGTTGATACTTTGGATATAAAAATTATCCCAAAAAATATTGAAAAAGCAGATCCAATAGCTTTGCGCGTAAATGGATATGATGAAGCTGACTGGTTATTTGCTTTGGACATAAAGGATGCTATTAAGATTTTTTCTGAAAAATCAGAAGGGACTGTTTTCTTAGCTCATAATTTGTTATTTGATTATTCTTTCATCCAAAAAGCTTTTAAAAATAATAATATTGAAAATAAATTACATTTTCAAAAAATAGATACACTCTCAATGGCTTTTGGAATACTTCAAAATCAAAATGATTTAGGTAAGTTATCTTTAAGGTATTTATGTGAAAAATTTGAAATAGAAAATAAAAAAGCACACAGCGCTTTTGCAGATGCTTATGCTTTGTATGGAGTTTTTAAAAAATTACTAAATTTAAAATAAAGTATATGAAGGATAAGATTTTTGTAGGAATATCAGGAGGAGTAGATTCATCTGTTGTTGCTTATTTGTTAAAAAAACAAGGATATGATGTTCATGGAATTTTTGTTAAAACATGGTCTCCAGAATGGATTCCTTGTACATGGATAAATGAAAAACGTGATGCTATGAGAGTATGCGCAACATTAAATATTCCTTTTCATTTTTTAGATGCTGAAGATGAGTATAAAAATGGGGTAGCTAATTATATGATTGAAGAGTATAGAAAAGGGCGAACACCCAATCCTGATGTATTTTGTAATCGTATTATTAAATTTGGTGCAATGTGGGAATATGCAAAAAATCAAGGAGCAAAAGCCATAGCTACAGGACACTATGCAAGAATAAATAATTCTAAATTACTTACAGGTTTAGATAAAAATAAAGACCAATCATACTTTTTGTGGATGATAAAAAGTGAGGAGCTCAGACATATATTATTTCCTATTGGTCACCTAGAAAAAAGAGAAGTTAGAAAAATTGCAGAAAAAATAAATCTTTTTACAAATAATAAAAAAGATAGTCAAGGCATATGTTTTTTAGGAGATATTGATATGAGAGATTTTTTAAGTCATTATATTGAACAAAAAAAAGGAAATGTTTTAAATGAAAATAATGAAATAATAGGACATCATGACGGTGTGTGTTTTTATACAATAGGAGAAAGACATGGTTTTCATATTATTAAAAAAGGTACAAATGATAAACCTTATTATGTCTTATCAAAAGATATTAACAACAATACTTTAATGGTTTCTCAAAATAAAAATAATAAAGATATTTCTGATGTTCAAAATATAAAATTAAGAGAGGTTAATTGGATTGAAAAATATGATATTGGTAAAAAATACAAATCACAAATCAGATATAGAGGATCTTTCTTAGAAACAGATATTATAGATAATAATCATGTTATTTTGAAAATAAATGAAAGAATTTCACTAGGTCAATCTTTAGTAATTTATGATGGAGATATATTAGTTGGAGGAGGTATTATTGATGTTGTATACTAATAGCATGAATATAATAATATGGGATCCAATTTACACACACTTACTCTTGGCAATGTTTTTAGGAATGAGTCTTGGGGTAGAAAGGTTTATAGCTCACAAAACAGCCGGAATGCGTACATACACTCTTATATCAATGGGTTCTGCTTTATTTGTAATAATATCTCAAATCGTAACTTCAGCATCTTCTACATCTATTTATGATCCAATGAGAGTTGCTGCTCAAATAATTTCTGCTGTAGGATTTTTAGGAGTAGGGGCTATATTCCATAAGGGTAATCAATTAAGTGGGGTTACTACTGCTTCGGGGTTATGGGTTGCAGCTGGTATAGGTATGGCTTGTGGTTTTGGTCTTTATAAACTTGCAATTGTTATAACAATACTTGTTTTATCTATCTTTATATTTATGTGGTTTGTTGAGAAAGCAATAAGAAAATTACCTATAAAAACAAAAGAAGAAGAGTTTCCTCTATAAATAAAGATATTTTAGTATTTTATACCAGGATGGTATTATAGTCTTATGAAAATAGAACCATTAAAAAATACTGAACAATTACTAGATTTTTTAAATACTGAATATCACAAACTTCATACTAAATATGAAAAATTATTTTGGATTTCCGCTATGGGCGACACAGCGGTTGATAAAGAAAAAGATAAAGCTAGAGAAACTTTTGAAAATTTTAGAAATAATGAATTAATTTTTTCTAAAATTTCTGAAAAATTTAATAATGAAAAAAATAAAGAATTAAAAATACGTTTGAAGTATTGGTATGATTTTTTTTCTTCATATCAGGTTCCAAATGAGATAAAATTATTGAAGAGTGA
>JAYTQE010000044.1:0-4996 GCA_043746875.1 Minisyncoccota bacterium | reverse complement strand
ATGAGCGAAGATATGCCATGTTGCTTCATAGCGATGATTGGAGATCAAGGCACACAAGAGTTCTGAACAACCTGCATCGTGTGAAACGACGACGAGAGTTAGCTTATTCATTTTAAGCTCTCGCCAGCTTAAAGGCTGAAGTCTTACATAAAACACTAGCAATTTCATAAAGTCCAGATTTTTTTGAATCAAAAATAGCCACACTAAGTTTATTTCCATAAACACAACCTGTATCTATTCCAATAGCATATTTACTAATTTTTGGCTCATCAAAATGTTGATGACCATAGACTATAAATCCCTGATCTCCATCATACACATCTGCCCAAAATATTGACTCTTCTGTTTCATTTCCATAAGCTACAAAGTGACCGTCTTGATCAAGATAACGTAATCGTAAGACTTTTTGCTGTTCGCGTTTTGTAAGCTCTTCTAACTTCATAGAATTTTGTAATCCACCATGAAGAATAGTAATATTGTCAAAACGTAAAAACAAGGGGAGAGAGTATAGAAAATCTATATCTTTAGCTGTTAAATTATCAACTATCTGTTGCTCATTATTATCTAAAACGATAGGATTCTTTTTAGGGGATTCTCGATACTTTAAATAGCGGATAATTTTATCTTCATGGTTACCGAGAACAGAGAGGATGAAATTTTCTTGGATATAGCGAAGTGTTTCTATTGAATAAGTACCTTTAGTAATTAGGTCACCGACACATACTTCAATATCATTTTTTTGTGGGTTGATTTGGTTTCTAAGAGAGATGAATTCATCATAACAGCCGTGAATATCTCCGTAGATTATGAGTTTATTCATTAAGTTTATTTTTGAGGGTCTCTAAATTATTTTTGTGTTTATTGATATTACTCCTAATTTTTTTACATAAATCTGTATCAAAGGTTATTTCATCTTTTTTATCTTTAAAATATTTTTTTATAACCTTTCCATTTTTATCGTTTTCTTCTAACAGTGTTGCATGAGCAAAATCATTTCTAACTTTTATAATTTCTTTTTTATAATCATCTGAAAAATCTGTCTGCCCTAGTATTTGCAAAATTTCACTCATTGCACTAATTTTTTTATCTGCCGAAAACAATACATTATCACTAATTAATTTATCTAGGTCTTCTGTTTGAATACATTTATTAATTTTAGTGGTTTTTTCTTTTAAAAAACTACTAACTTCTGTAAAAAGTCTCTTTCTTAACTGAGGAATTTTATCTATGTACTTCTCTGACTTAATAAAATTATTTAAAAGTTCTATTTTCTGAGAATCTAAATCACTTGTTTCATTCATAATCATTCCACGCATAACAACAATATCATGAAACTTTTCTATTGTCAAATTAATTAAAGTGATGATTTTTTCTACTACTTTTTCATGATGCTTGGCTTTTCCAAATTGTTCTGTTTCAAGAAAAGAAATTCTGTCCCATTTGAGTTTTCCTTCTAGTTCAGCTTTTGCTGTATAGAAAAGTATTTCTGTAAAAATATTTTTACTTCTTACAGTTTCTACAATATTATTGCCATCAATACCTTTGTTATCTTTACTTTCGTTAAGATGAAAGTCAGTAAGAATAAGATCATATATATTATTTTGTAAATATTCAAAAAATTTTGATTGATCATTTGTTTCATGAATAATTGGATTAAATTCTTCAGCCATTAAATGTTTTTCTATTTCTTCAATGTGCTCGTCATTTTTAAAATCTTCGATCTTATCATCCAGCCATAAAATTTTATAATCTAACTTCATATTTTTATCCTAATATTAAACTCTGCACCAAGCATTTTATTTTCTTCTAAAACTGAGATAGTTCCACCTAGATTTTGAATAATTTCTTTTATATGATAAAGTCCTATCCCAGAACCTTTTGTAGTTGTAAATCCAAAATCAAATATTTTATTCTTTATTTCATCAGAAATTCCAATTCCGTTATCAATTACATCCAATGTCAAAAAATCTTCCCTTTTTTTAGCGATGAATTCAAGTTTTGTAGCTTCTGCCTTAATAGCATTATTAATAAAATTATCTATCATCATAGTTATTTCCAAAGGTCTAAAATTTTTTTCAACTTTAATATTTCTACTATTAATAAAATATATTCTCAAATCTTTTGTATTTATTAATGGTTCTTTATTGGAATAAATATTTTCAATATAGTCGTTTATAAACTGAACTATATCCATTTCAATTTCTGTAGCTCTTAGATTGAAATCTGCTTTTGTAACAAAACTAGAGATTGAAGCTATTTTTTCATTTTCAAAAGAAATGGTGTTAATGTATTTTATTAAATCGTCTTTTGATTTATTTTCAGATAAAGCTTTTAGTAATAATTTAATATTTCTTGAAATCCTACTTGAACTATGATTTACTTGATGCTGTAAACTTATTAATTGTTCTTTATCTTGTCCTATAATTGATTTTTTAAATACACCTTCTTTTATTTCTTGTTCAAGTTTTTTTTCTAGAGATATTTTTTTTGTTTCTAATTCTTCATTTTTAATTAAAGTTTTAAGAGCTTCTTCTTCAGCTTCTATTTTAGTATTTTTCAGCTCATTAATTTTGTTTTCAGCTTTTGAAATCTCAGTTAATATTGTATTTTTATCAAAACTATTTGTTTCAATATTCTCCTTTAAACTACTCAATAAGCCTTTTATAGAAGATTCTTCTTTTTTCTTTAAAATTTTAATTATTTCATCAGAATATTTAATGTCTAAAACATTTTTTGTGTTTGCTAAGTTTTTAATAACATTAATTAAAGCTTCTTGTATATTTTCATCTTTTAAATTAATATAATCATTTGGTAAGTCATTCCCCCAATTTGTTATATCAATATTATATTTTTCTAATTTTTTTAAAGTTTCAAAAAAGTGTTCTACAAATTCAAAATAGTTCTGATTTTTTTCTAAACCATCACCACGACTAGATGTTTCTTTTAAAGAATTATTTGGGTCGATAATATTAATATGTCCTATTACCTCTCTAGTTCCTATATATCTATTATAACCTTGAGCTTTTCGATTATCCATTTTTAACGGATCTTCTCCTCTTTCACCATATGGATAAATTCTCAATCCATTTTTATAGACAAAAACATTTCCATATTCAACTGGTTGCATCCCCATTCTTCGAGAAAAAGTAGCTTTTGCGGAACGATTTAAATAATATATTGTGTATGAAATATTATGTAAGTATTTATAGGGGTTTTTCTCTACTACTTCATAAACTAGTCTATTTGCTTCATATAAAGTTGTCTTAACTAGTCCTTCTAAATTTGATGAGATATTAGAAATAATTTTTGTAGTTTTTAAATCAAGAGTTTCAAATATTAAATTTTGAATTTTACCATTGATAATTTTATGATAGTCAGTATGTTTTTGATCTTCAATTAGTTCATCATCTACTTGTATAATGATTTCAAATGTATCATTATAGCTCTCAACATTTGGATTTATAAGCTTAGCAAGAGCATCTTTTAATCTCAAAAATTTATCTCTATCCCAATCACTTCTTAAATTAGTTATTTCTAATTTTGTACCTTGTTTTTTTACTAGAGGTAATGTTTCATGTATTACATTCACATGAATAAACTCTTCTCTTAAATCATTTTCAAAGTTACCCCAATCAACAAATAAGGTTTCTGTTTTTTTGTTATCTTCGTCTTTTGTTGTTTCTATATATAATGTTTTTCCTAATCTATCACACGAAAACCTTCCTATACCTTTTGCACCTGCAAAAGCTCTTTTTGATAATATTTTATCTCTAAAGTTCACATCTTTATTTTCTGTACCATCTTGTTTTGCAGAATATGCGACAAACAACCATTTATTTTCAAGATCAGCATAATTCATCCCCTTGCCATTATCTTGGATAATAATCGATGGACTACTTGAATAAATATTTTTAAAATTAATTTTTACTTTTGATGCATATGCATCATAAGCATTTTTAACCAGTTCAAAAATTGCAATAAAATCATCATTGATTAAATCTTTTCCGATGATATCCTTGAGAGCAGAGCTGATTTTAAATTGCATTTCTTGTTTCATATATTAAATCATCTCTTTCAAGACCAATCCTGCTTGCTCACTAAAAAGGGGAGGAATAGCATTGCCTATTTGTGTATATCTTGGTACATCGACTTTTCTCCGCGCTCCACCAGTTGTGTACATACCTTTGAATTCGTAATGGTCTGGAAAGGATTGTATGCGCGCATATTCCCTAACCGTCAATATTCGAGGTTCTGAATAGTGGATGTAATCATCAGGAAGTGTTGTTAGTGTAGGAGTCTGCTCATCTTTTGATAAAGGCACAATCGTATGTTTCTTCAAGTTATGTTTCATACGAAATTCATCTGAAACACTCTTGTTTCGTCGTTCACTAGTAAGTATGGCTTCAAAACGGGCAACGGTTTCTTCCTTGTGCTTTGCGAAGCGGTGACTGTCAACGACTGCACATGATGGTTTTACACCTTTTCTCATGAGTTTTTGATAGTTGCTATTTGTTTCTGAATAGACACCTGATTTAAAGTTTCTTGTATCAGGAGATTCAATAGTCCCATTTGATTGGACAAGGTCAGAAATCGCATCACTCAAAGATGTTTTATTAGCCAGCTTTTTACTTTTGAAAAAATTAGCTCTATTTTGCACTATTGAGTCAAAGAAAAAAGAGGCTGTCCCTTTTTTTGTCCCTACTAAAATATAGCGCTGTCTTTTTTGAGGTACACCATATTCCGAGAAATCGATAATTTGTCCTTTTACATCATAACCAAGTTTTTTTAGCTGCTCGACAACGTAAACAGAATAGGCTTCGCCTCTTTTGTTGTCTTTTTTAAATCCAATGGTAAAACCTTTTACATTTTCAAAGAATAAAATTTCGGGTTGAACGAGTTTTACAAATTTTATATATGAATCGATTAGCTTATTGCGTTCATCGTCTTCTCTTCTTCGTCCTGCCATTGAAAAGCCTTGACACGGAGGCCCTCCCGC
>JAYTQE010000043.1:0-6115 GCA_043746875.1 Minisyncoccota bacterium | reverse complement strand
AGAGCCTGGTTCAGGAAAAACATATACTATTAATGCTTATGTTGATTACTTAAGACAACATGGAGTAGAACCTACAATTACAGCATCAACGGGAATAGCAGCTACTCATATCCATGGTCAAACAATTCATTCATGGAGTGGAATAGGAATAAAAAATCATCTCTCAGCATATGATTTAGAAAAAATAGTATCTACAGAATACATTGTTAAGCGTATTCAAAAAACTAAAATTATTATCATTGACGAAATATCAATGATAGACGCCACGACTCTTGATACTGTCGACAAAGTTTGTCGAGAAATAAAACAAAATGATGAACCATTTGGTGGTATTCAAGTTGTTTTAGTAGGTGATTTTTTTCAACTCCCTCCAATTAGCCGAGAAAAAGAAATTAATTTTGCTTTTGAATCTGATGTTTGGAAAAAGATGAAATTAATTATTTGTTATATTACCGAACAGCATAGACAAAATGATGATAAATATTTTGAAATTTTATCAGCTATACGTAAAAATAATTACAATGAATATCACCATGAATATTTGAGTAAAAGACTAATAGATCTAGAAACATCAAAGCTCCACAGTAGTAATACGACAAGACTTTTTTCACACAATATTGATGTTGATAATATTAATAAAATTGAATTAGAAAAATTACAAGGCGTCTCTACTAGATTTACAATGAAATTAAAAGGAAAAGACAATTTAGTTTTTAATTTGAAAAAAGGATGCTTATCACCAGAGATACTTGAATTAAAAATAGGATCAATTGTGATGTGTACTAAAAATAACAAAGATAAAGGTTATGTTAACGGTACTTTAGGAACCGTGATTGCTTTTGAATCCGGAACATTTTGTCCAATAATTAAAACAAAGTTAGGAGTTCGTATTACTATAGATTATGTTGATTGGAATATAGAGGATAATGGCAAAATTAAAGCTTCAATTACTCAAATACCTCTTCGTTTGGCATGGGCGATAACTATACACAAAAGCCAAGGGATGTCTCTTGATGAGGCTATAATGGATCTTTCAGAAGTATTTGAGTATGGACAAGGATATGTCGCTCTGTCTCGCATAAGGAATCTTTCAGGATTATATATATTAGGTTGGAATAAACAGACCTTTCAGGTTCACCCACATATTCTTAAAGTTGATGTTTTCTTTAGAAAAGAATCCTCTTCGGCTGAAGCTATTTTTGGCGACATGGATAAAAATCAATTAAAAGAAATACAAAATAATTTTATTATTATTTGTGGTGGAGTTCTAAATAATTTTAAATTAAAAAGTAAAACATTAAACAATGGCAATACTTTGGAGAATACATTTCTTTTAATTCTTCAAGAAAAATCTTTATTAGATATATCAAAAAAGAGAGATTTATCTTTAAATACAATTTTGGGACATATTGAAAAATTATTTAATTCAAAAAAATTAACGAATGAAGATATTAATTATTTAATAGAAAAAAAGACATTTAATAAGATTCTAGATATAAAAAAAACATTTCAAAATTATGATACTAGTAAATTAACTCCAGTATTTAAACATTACAAAGGAGAATTTTCATATGAACAATTAAGATTAGCCCGCTTAATATTATTTTAGACTTTTTTATTAAAACATTTGCTATACTTAATATATATGGCCGCACCTTATGACCCAGAATCTATTACTTATTTTGCAGAAGCTGACTCTCGTAATCAGCGTCTACGTTTTGGTATAAAAAGTCGAGATCGTACTCGTCACATGTATGTGATAGGTAAATCTGGTGTAGGGAAGTCAACTCTTCTTGAAAATATGGCTATCCAAGATATTAAGAATGGTGAAGGTTTGGCCGTTTTGGATCCTCACGGAAGTTTTGCTGAGAAAATGCTTGAGTATATACCAGAATCTAGAATCAAGGATGTTGTTTATTTTGCTCCTTTTGATACTGAGAATCCAATTTCTTTTAATGTTTTGGAAGATGTTGGGGCAGATAGGAGGCACTTAGTTGTGTCAGGATTAATGAGTACTTTTAAAAAGATATGGGTTGATGCATGGAGTGCTCGTATGGAGTATATTTTAACCAATACACTTTTAGCATTATTGGAGTATCCAGGAGCGACGCTTCTTGGTGTTAACCGTATGTTATCTGACAAGGTTTTTAGAAAAAAAGTAGTTGAAAATATTACTGACTCTGCTGTAAAAGCTTTTTGGACTGAAGAATTTGCAAATTATACAGAGCGTATGGCTGCCGAAGCTGTACCAGCTATTCAAAATAAGATTGGGCAATTTACAGGTAACCCTCTTGTTAGAAATATAATAGGTCAGTCAAAATCAACTTTCGATATTAGAAAGATTATGGATGAACAGAAAATACTCATAATTAATCTTTCAAAAGGAAGAATAGGTGATACAAATACTAGTCTTCTAGGAAGTATGATAATTACTAAAATTTATTTAGCAGCTATGAGTCGAGCAGAATTATCTGCTTCTAGAATGGGAGCATTACCAAACTTTTATTTTTATGTTGATGAATTTCAATCATTTGCTAATGAAACATTTGCTGATATTTTAGCTGAGGCTAGAAAATATAAATTAGCACTTATTATTGCTCATCAATATGTAGCTCAAATGGAAGAAAAAGTAAGAGATGCTGTTTTTGGAAATGTGGGAACAACAATTTCTTTTCGGGTTGGACCACTCGATGCTGAATTATTAGAAAAAGTTTTTTCTCCTCAATTTACCCAAAATGATCTTGTAAACTTAGGAATGGCGCAAATCTATTTAACACTAATGATAAATGATATAGGGTCTCAACCATTTTCAGCAAGAACTCTTCCTCCTCCTGGTAAGCCAGATATTGTATTTAGAAACTCCGCAATTGAATGGTCAAGAAAACACTATGCTAATCCAAAAGAAAAAGTAGAAGAATCTATTTCAGAATGGTTTGGAAAAGACTCAAATTCTTCAGATACACCACAGAATAATAAACAAAATAAAGATAGTAATTTTAAATTACTTTATAAAAATTTAAATCAAAAAGATACCATAATAAAGAAACCGTTTATGGGTGTTTTGAATAAAATAGAAAATAAACCTAATTTAAATAATAATAAAAACATTTTAATTAAAGAAGAAAAAAAAGTTATTGAAAAAGAAAATGAGCCATCAGCAAAACTTGTACACTTATTAGATTCTTTAGATAAAGTTAATTTCATTAAAAAAAATATTCCTTTTACCGATGAAAAATCTCTTAGAGAAAATGTTATGCCACTAAAGCATGAAGAGCGTGGACCAAAAGAAAAAAATATGAATCTTCTTAAATCTGCATTACAAAAAGCTATGACAGAAAATAATGTTATAAAAAAAGAAACAGAAACAATAAAAATAAAAGAAATACCTAAAACAGATGTACTTTATAGTAAGAGCAAAGAAGATTTGGTAATAGAAAAAGATGATATTTTAATTCATCCAAGAGAAATTCCTCACGATGAATTAAAAAAAATATTAGAATGATATGAACTTATTCTCCATCACATTATTTCTCGTATTACTTATTCCAAATATAGTATTGGCAAGTGTACGAATTACAGAGATAGCATGGATGGGAATTTCTGGAAGTAATGGTCAATACGGTGAGTGGCTAGAATTGTATAACGATGGAAATGAAAGTGTAAATTTATCAGGATGGAAACTATATACCCAAGGTGGAGATCAACTTGTTTTTACTTTAACCAAAAGTATTTCAAGTAAAGGATATCTTATTATTGAAAGAACAACAGTTTCTATGCCAGATCCTATTTTAGAAATAGATGATGAATCAGGTCCTTTTGGTGGAGGAGGATTGTCTAATAATGGAGAAGATTTAATCTTGAAGGATAAAGAAAATAAAATTATTGAAAACCTACTCTTTTCTTCTGGTTGGCCTGCTGGAGATTCTGTATCTAAGCAAACGATGCAATTAAATAATTCAAAATGGGTAACACTTCCTGTTACACCTAAATATGGTTATTCTGAAGATTCTATAAAAGATACCAATATTATTAATTCGGTAGGGTCTTCTAATACTCAAAATTCTCGTATTGCTCGAAATGAACCAAGAATAGAATTTTCTTTTCCAAATGATATTTATCGTGGGATTGATTATGAATTTAAAATTAATCCAATACTTGAATACAATAATCCTTATTTTGGAGTATTTAAGTGGAATATGGGAGACGGAAAATACATTGTTCAGAAATATTTAGAACCCATACATTACATTTATAAATATCCTGGAAAATATATTGTATCTTTTGCTTATTATCGATCAGATTACGATAGTAAACCAGTTATTTCGGGAACAAAAAACATAGAAGTATTAGATCCAATAATTGAAATTTTTAATGAAAAGAATAGTGATTTTTTAGAAATTAAGAACTTATCAGAAAAATCTATAGATATATCAAATTGGAAAATACAAGGAACAGACTTATTAGATGCAAGTCTTCCTCCAATGACACTAATTGCAGCTAAAACTTCAATTAAAATTTCTTTAAGTTTATTAGGTATTAAAAATATAGATGGTACAAAAATAGCACTTATTAGTCCTAATGGTGAAAGTATATTAAGTTCAAAAGTTAGTAATGTTTCAGATAATAAATCTCCATCAGAAGAAATTTCAAATAATTTAAATTATATTGAAAACAAAGATATTCAATTTGATTCAAAAGAGTCAATCATTGAAAATGTAAATGAAGTAGCTATTGATGATGAAGATAATAAAAAAAATACTAATAAAGTTTTTATTTTTGGAACTATAGTATTTATTTTAATAATAATGACTTTATCTTTAGAATATTTTATGCAAAAAGTAGAAAAACAAAAAAATACCATTTAGGCATTTTTTGTTTTGTCGTATCGAGCCTATCTTATACTCCAGTATGATTTATGGTCCTACAGGAGTAGAGTTTTGAGATTTGTTTTCATTAAGTGTTGTACTTGATGACGGTGAAGGCGTAGTAGATAATCCATTTACTATTGAATCTAATTCTTTTGAAATTATCTTAACTTCTTGATCAGAAACTTTTTGTAAAGTAGTATTAAAAATAGTTAAAGCATCTTTCTTGTTTTCATTTTCAGTTAGATTTTGTTTGTTTACTTTTAAGCTTTCTTCTAAATTAGTAGTAACAGTCAAGGCGTCTTTTGGAGATAAATTATTAAGATCTTTTGATAAGTCTCGTATATGAGAATCAAGAGCTTTTTTTACAGTTTCTTGTTTTGCTTTTGTTAGTGTTTCTGAATCAGCAAGAGTTTGAATTTCTTGAACACGATTTTCTATACGTTTTTTTTGATAAGCAACTTTTTCTTCTGGAGTTTTAAAGAAAAATTCTTTTACCTGCTCATTTACATTTAACTTAAAAGAGTAAAGAGGATCACCTGGAAGAGCATTATCTGCTACAGCCGAAACAGTTCCTCCTGTAAAAATAATAAATAAGAATGAAGACAATGCTATGCGTAGTCCATGATAAACTCCGCGTTGGAAAATAGAACTAATACTATTATTTACTACTATTGTAGTTTTCATAGTATGAACAGCATGAGCTCTTAAAATACCTCTTTCTATTTCATTAAGAGAGATATTTTTTATTCTATTTAATTTTTGTAATTCATTTTCCATTTTTTTTATCGTATTCAATTCTTATTTTTTTTATTAGCCTATGAATGTATACAGTCATAGCATTTGAACTTTTTTTATATATCAAAGCAATTTCTTCTATAGGAAGTTCTTCGACAAATCTTAAGTGTATTATTTGTTTACTATCCTCATCTAAATCTTCTAATAAATCTTTTATGCCAGATATATCATCTTGACGTAATATTTCATCAGTATCCTTAGTAGAAGATGGATCATAGCCAGATTCCATAAGATAGTCCAATGAAGAAGATTTTTCTTTTTTATAGTAGTCAATTAAAGCATTTTTAGCTGATCTATAAATAAAAGCTTCAGGATAGTCTATATTTTTACCTGATGCTATATATATCCATACCTTGGTAAAGGTGTCTTGAGTAATATCAATAGCTACAGAACGAGAAGATACTCTAAAATAAAGATATCTAAATATAGCGTCTTGGTACTTTTCAACCATA
>JAYTQE010000042.1:0-14590 GCA_043746875.1 Minisyncoccota bacterium | reverse complement strand
GGACTAACTCTGGATCATTTTCATATTTCTTCCTTCGTTCTCTCATAGGTGTTACAAAATTTATAATATCTTTGATCAACATCTTCTTGGCGTCACCATAACCTAATCCTTTTGAATAATTGGTTCTAAGTTCATCTGTTGGATTAAATAACTTATGTATTTGATACAAAACGAGTTCGTCAGGATTCTTTTCTTCATCTTTATCTCTTGAATCAGTAGTAATACTCATAACAGCTTTTGTAATCTCATCATCTGATCCAAATAGTGGAATTGTATTTCCATAACTCTTGGACATTTTTTGACCGTCAGTTCCTGGAACTATTTCAACAGATTCTATTATCAAATCTTTTGGAAGTTTAAATAATTCACCATATTGATTATTGAACTTCCCTGCAATGTCTCTAGCGTATTCAACGTGTTGTTTTTGATCTTTACCAACGGGTACGACATCAGTATTGTAGAGTAAGATATCAGATGACATTAGTACTGGATAAATAAATGTTCCGACATTTACTTCTTTCTTTTTATTCTCAGCATCTTTGAATGCGTGAGTACGCTCTAAATACGGAATTGTTACAAGATTGTTGAATATCCAAGTTAAATTTGCATGAGCTGGGACATCTGATTGCTTAAAAAGTGTGACTTTTGTTGGATCAAGACCTGCTCCTAAATAATCTAATACTAGATTGTGAGTATCATCTATCATCTCTTTTTTTGTTGGTAATGAAGTCAGTGCATGAAGATTAGCAATCATAATAAATGCATTATATTCTTCTTGTAATTCTACAAATTGTTTTAATGCACCAAAGTAATTACCTATATGTATTCTTCCTGTAGGTTTGATTCCTGATAATAAACATTTTTTTAAATTAGATTCTGATTCTAAGGGTGTGGAAGACATGTGTATATAGTATCAAAAATGGTGGATTCGTGAAAGTAGACACAGATGCTACAATCTAATAATGCCTACAATCTCAAGTCTTAAAAATCTTAGAGTCCCTCCTCACAATTTAGAAAGTGAGCAAGCTGTTCTTGGAGCATTAATGCTTAGGCCAGCTGCGATACACGAAATTACAGATTTAATAACCTCTGAAATGTTTTATGCAAGAAAACACTCTATAATTCTTCAAACAATTTTAGAATTATCTGGAAAGAATGAACCTATAGATGTTTTGTCTCTTTCTAGTAGATTAAAAGAAAAGAAAATGCTTACTGACATCGGGGGAAATACTTATCTTAATGAATTAATGTCAAATGTACCATCAACTGTAAATATTCGTCACTATGCAGATATAGTATATAAAAAATTTATTCTTAGAAGCTTAATAGATGCTTCAGAATCTATCGCGACTCTAGCTTATGAAGAAAATACTCAAAATGTTGAAGAGATATTAGATACTGCTGAAAAAAGTATATTTAGCGTCTCGTCGTCTTTGTCTGTAAAAAATGGTTTTACTTCTATCAAACAATCACTTGTAGAAACATGGGAAACTCTTGAAAGATTAACTGAAAACAAGGATGAGCTTCGTGGTGTTCCTACAGGATTTTCTGATTTAGATAATCTTTTAGCTGGTTTACAAAAATCTGATTTAATAATATTAGCAGCCCGTCCAAGTATGGGTAAAACTACTTTTGCATTAGATATTGCTCGCAACGTTGCACTTTCTGGAATACCTGTTGGGATATTTTCGCTTGAAATGTCAGCACAACAGTTAGTTCAAAGAATGCTTTCTGCAGAGAGTCGCGTAGATGCCTGGAGTATACGTACAGGTCATGGATTATCCCCTTCCCATTTTACAACGTTACAAGAAGCTGCTAGCCGTCTTCAAAAAGCTCCGATATATATAGATGATCAAGCTGGTAATTCTATTGTCAAAATGCGCTCAGTTGCACGAAGATTAAAAAGTGAGCATGGATTAGGTCTGATAGTTGTTGATTATTTACAACTTATGTCTACATCAAAAAATTACGATAATATGGTCAATCAAATTACAGAAGTTTCTCGTTCTTTAAAACAGCTTGCTCGCGAACTTGATGTTCCAGTATTGGCATTATCACAACTTTCTCGTGCTGTAGAAACTAGAGGAGGAAGACCTAGATTGTCTGACCTTCGTGATTCAGGTTCTATTGAACAAGATGCTGATTTGGTAATGTTTATACATCGTGAAGATAGATATAAAGAACAAGCCGAAAAAGATAATATCGTAGAGATATTAATTGAAAAACACAGAAATGGTCCAGTAGGTATGGTTCAATTATTATTTGATGCAAAAACTACAACACTTCTTTCTATTGATAAGGCTCATACCCCAACAGTATCTTCTAAGATTAGTCTGGATGATTTTTAGAACAATTAAAATTTTTGTAAAGTTCATAAAGTCTCAAAGTCAGGTACAATAATCAAATGGAAGAATATGCATCACATTTAGCAAAACTTTTTGAAAAATTACCAGGCATAGGTAGTCGCCAAGCTAAACGTTTTGCTTATTTTATATTGACCCAACCAAATGATTATGTAAACAATTTTGCAGATACATTAAAAAATGCTCGCAATCATGCCCGAACTTGCAAAACATGCCTTAGAACTTTTGAAGGGTTAAATCCTTTGTGTAATATTTGTAATGATAAATCAAGAAATCCTGATACTATAATTGTTGTTGAGAAAAGCCAAGATATCGATGCTTTTAAAAATACAGATTTTAATGGAATATTTTTTGTCCTAGGAGGTTTGATACCAATAGTTCAAAAAAACATTTTAGCTAGTACAAATATACAAATATTAATAGACAAAACTAAAAATCAAAAAAGTTTAAAAGAAATAATCCTTGCTTTTCCTATTACTCCAAATGGAGAGTACACTGACCAAGTAATTCGTGAGGTACTTTTATCTCCTATTCCAACATTTGAAATATCTAGTCTCGGAAGAGGCCTCTCTACTGGAACAGAATTAGAATATGCTGACACTGCATCACTATTGGCTTCTTTAAAAAAGAGAGAGTAAAAAAACTAACGATGACTACATCCTTCCCAACAGCATGGCCTAGACTTACCATTTAAAAGATCTGTTTTTGCTCTATCAATTCTTCTAATTCTTGTTTCTATTTTTTTAGCAGATTCAATCCAACATATCCACTCATTACGTGCAATTGGTGTAATATTTTCCCATTTTTTAGATATTTCTAAATTAGATATAATAATTTTTTTTAAATCTAATGGCGTAATATGGACAATGCCATTAGAAATTTTTATTTTACTCATAAAAATTATTTTCTATGTATAATTTTCATTACTGCTGATATTATTCCATCACGGCCCATACCATAGTATTCTATTAATTCCAAAGGTGTGCCTGATTGTCCAAATTCATCTTTCATTCCTACAAATTCTATTGGAATAGGAAAATTTGATGACAAAAATTCAGAAATAGCTCCACCAAGACCTCCGGCAATTTGATGTTCTTCTACAACAATTAATGCTTTGGTTTCTTTCGCTGCTTTTAATATTAAATCTGTATCAAGCGGTTTAATAGTATGGATATTTATTACTAATACTTTTATATTTTTTTTACTTAAATCTTGAGCTGCCCGAATAGCATTTGCAACAAGACCTCCTGTAACTATTATTGAAGCATGAGCAATACCTTCTGGTCTATACAATATCTGACCTTTACCAATCTCAAAAGGAGTTTCCTCTGTTGTAATAATTGGTGTTTTTTCTCTGGCAAGCCTCAGATATGCTAGTTTTGGATCAAGAGATAGAGCAAGAGTTGCTTTTTTTGCTTGAATTGAATCACATGGAGAAATAACATTCATACGAGGGATAATTCTCATAAGAGCAATGTCTTCTATTGCTTGGTGAGTCCCTCCATCGGGTCCTACAGATATACCCGCATGACTTCCTACTATTACTGCTTTTTGATTATTATAAGCAAGTGTAGTACGAATTTGCTCCCAATTACGTCCTGGGGAAAACATGGCATATGATGAAAAAAATGGATATTTACCCATTGCTGCCATACCTGATGCAACAGTTGCCAAATTTTGTTCTGCAACGCCAATTTCAACAAATCGTTCTGGAAATTTATTTTTGAATAAATGCATTTGAGTAGACTCAGTCAAGTCAGCACATAATGCTACAATATTTTTATTACTCTCACCTGCTTGAACTAATCCCTCTCCAAAACCTTTACGAATAGGTTGTTGTTCACAATCATCAGCTAAGATTTTTATATTTAATTTTAAATCAGGGTTTAACATAGTCTTCTATGCATTTATTATACACTTCATCTTGATTAATTTCAGGATTTATTTTTTTCATTTGTATTGCGTAACCATTACAATATGAAATTTTTTCTAATGCTTGTTTTGGTTTCTTCATATAAGGAAAAATAACTACCAAAATAGTTGCTACAATACAAGTAATCAAAACTATTATTTTTGTTTGTTTAAAAGAAAAAAACATATTATTAAAAAATTATTGATGCTCGCTTTTAATTTTGCCTCCAAGTGTTCGTAATTCATTTAGTGCCATTTTTGCCTCTTCTTTATTTGGGGCTTTACCATGCCATTCAAATTTGCGTTCAAACTCTCGCACCCCTTTGCCTGGTATAGTCCGAGCTATTATAACTGAAGGTTTTTCAAATACAGCTTTGGCAGTGCGAACTGCATTTATAACAGCTTCGATATTGTTACCGTCTATTTCTTGAACATGCCAGTTGAATGATTCCCATTTTTTATTTAAATCATCAAGAGGCATAATGTCTTCAGTATATCCATCTATCTGAATATTATTTCTGTCTACTATAGCTATAACATTACGAAGTTTTTCTTTTCCTGCAAGCATTATAGCTTCCCAATTATTTCCCTCATTAAGTTCCCCATCTCCTAATATGCAATATATATATTTTGATGTTGCAATACCATTATCTATCCTATCAGCAATTGCCATACCTACTGCTTGCGATAAACCTGAACCAAGAGGTCCAGATGAGTTTTCTAAATAAGGAAGAAATTCTCTATGTGGATGACCTTGTAATCGACTGCCAAATTTACGAAGTGTTTGAAGTTCTTTTATTTCGAAATATCCAACATGAGCCATTGTTGCATAAAGTACAGGACAAATATGGCCATTGGAAAGTACCAACCTATCTCTTTCAGACCAGTCTGGATTTTCTGGTTTGTGATTTAATATTTCAAAATAAAGTGCCACAAAAACATCAGCCATACCAAGAGGTCCTGCTGTGTGTCCACTTCCAGCTTCTACTAACATCTCTACAATACTTGTACGTATATCATTTGCTTTTACTTCTAATTCTCTTAAATTAAATTTGTTCAACGGCATATATGTTTGAATTCCTCTATTATACCTGCTTGACTTTGATTTCCAAAGATGGCAGAGCCTATTACTAAACTATTCACTCCTGCATTTACCAAAGATTTTGCATTATCTAAACTTACAGCCCCATCAACGCTAATAATTTTATTTGGATATAAATTTTTTATTGTTTTTATTTTTTCAAAAACTTTATCATCAAAAGGTTGCCCCTGAAAACCAACCTGTTTTATTCCCATACATTGAATGGTATTTACATATGGCATTAATGGTTCTAATAATTCAATGTTTGTATTTATACCTATAGCTATGCCAAATTTTACAGTGTCATTAATTATAGATGGTAATTTTTCAAAATAATTAATCATACTTTCAATATTAAGTCCTTCAATATGAAAAATAACTTTTGAAGGACCTAGTCCAATAATTTTATCTATGTGATCAAGTGGGTCGTTGATCATTAAATCAAATTCATAATTTATATTCTCCCAATAAGGTAGTCCTTGCTCCTCATTTAAAAGTCTTTCTAAGATATCTAGATCTTTACCATTAAACCACCATGTTTTATTTGGAGCAAAATAACCATCAACAAAATCAATTTGAATAGTATTTACAAATTCATGAACTTTTTCAAGGCCTCCCTCAATAGCTCTATAAGACTGTGGTAAAATTGCTGGAATTATTTCTACCATATTAAAATTTAGACAATCTCCTAATATGTCTTTCATCTTGAGAAAATTCAGTATCCAACCAAAGTTTTACTGCATCTTTACACTGATCGTGGTCTATAAATCTAGCTCCAACTGAAAGAATATTTGCATCATTATGTTTTCTAGAAAACAACAGTATATCATTGTTTCCACCGTAATAAACAACAGCTCTTGCTCCTTTTATACGGTTAGCACACATAGCTTCACCTTGTCCTGATCCACCAAAAATTATAGCTTTTGAATTTGAATCTTTTGCAATAGCCTCTGCACAAGGAGTAATAAAATCAGGATAATCATCATTTTCATCTAGTATTTTATTTCCTAAATCTACGACATCAAATTCGTATGCAATTAAAAAACCTTTTATAGATTCTTTTAATTGAAAACCTGCATGGTCTGTAGCTAAATAAATAGTCATATATATAAATTATATCATTATTCCTATATAAAAAAACCTAGCAAATAAATAGCTAGGTTTTTGTTTCGTAAGGTTAATAAAGTCTTTGATAATCAAAGTTTTCAGTAAATAGACATTCATAAAAACCTTCTATCTCCTCTTTTTTAAAAGAAACTTTAGAATAAAACTTAAATGAAAAAATATTCTTAATATGATACTTACAGACATCTACTGACATATTTGAGAAATATAGAAACATTCCTGTAATAGCAGCGATATTTCTATCTAGTGTATCTATAAGCTTTTTTCCTTCTTCTATATTGCCAGAGAAACTTTTCTCAAAAATCATATTTCTTAATTCTTCTGGTGAATTAAATCTATGAGTAATTTCAGAACCATACGAATACACCTGGAAAAAAAGATCCGGGTCTTTTTCTTCAAAAATTTTTTGTACACCTTTATTTTTTATACCAAATTCATCAGCATAAAAATAAAAATCTTCTTCAATATCAGTGAAAATATCAAAAAGGTATTTCATGTCTTTTTTATTAACTGTCAGTACCATAAAAATAAAAGTATTGGTCTTAGAGAGTACGAAATCATTTCTTGTGCTAAAAGATTGCAACCTCTCTTTAAACAATAATGTTAATTCTTTTTGCGTAGCAAAGAATTCTTTTTTTTGTTTTGAATATGCAATATCTGCAAACCATTCATTTACTTGTTGCCAAGGAGTATGCCGAGGTACCTCTATTATTTGATTACTATTTTCAAAATCAACACAGATCTGATACTCGTAGGCAAGCCGTAAAACAATATAGTTTAAGGCGCCGATTATTTTTTGTTTTTTCATGTGCAGTTGTTTTTTTAAACCATACTATTTGAATGATGAAAAGTCAATTATAAAAAACTTTCCAGCGAGAAAGGGTTTTTATAGAGATATATTATTTAGAAAGCCATCCTTGCCCAGTAATAAACTCTGTTGTAATTGTTTCCATATGTATACTTTATACGCATATTTTAATAAAAAGTTTATATAGTATTCCCTGTTTTAATAACGTGCGCCACAAGGGTATGCGTATATGAATATTCATTGTCATACCAACCTAATACCTTAACAAGATTACCTCCAATAACACGTGTCATTTCAAGGTCTGCGATACAAGCATGAGATTCACCTAATATATCACTTGATACAAGAGGTTCTTCAGTAATAGCAAAAAGTTTTTTCCAATTATCACTTATTGCTGCTTTTTTCAAAATATCATTTACTTCTTCTCTATTTGTATCTCTTTTTGAAATAAAAGTAATATCAACAATAGATCCAGCTGGAACAGGTACGCGAATTGAAATACCATCAAAAAGACCTTCTAGTGCTGGAAAAGCTTTTGTTACTGCAATTGCAGCTCCTGTAGAAGACGGTACGATATTTTGAGCTGCTGCACGACCTTCACGAAGATCTTTTTTACTTGGACCGTCAACAAGTGCTTGTGAGGCAGTATATCCATGTGTGGTAGAAAGTACTGCTTTTTCTATTCCAAGAGCTTCATCTAAAATACTTATAAGAGGACTTGCAGCATTTGTTGTACATGATGCATTTGATGTAATATCACAAGTACCAAATTTATCTTCATTTACACCAAGAAGAATAGTTTCTCCAGGGAATGATCCGTCCCCTTTACTTGGTGCAGAAATAACAACTTTCTTTGCTCCACAATCAAGGTGAAATTTTGCTTTTTCATATGCAGTAAATAATCCAGTACATTCAACAACAACATCAATACCATGTTCTGCCCATGGAAGTTTGGTTGTATCTTTTTCTGATACAAAATTTATTTTTTTACCATCTACAAATAATGCTCCTTCTATGATCTCTACATTGTGTTCCCATTTACGATAGACTGTATCGTATTTAAGTAAATAAGCCAGTGATTCTATAGAACCGAGATCATTTATCGCTACAATTTCAATTTCTGATCTTTCCCAACCGATCTTAAAGAAAGCTCTTCCAATTCGACCAAATCCATTTATTGCTACTTTTATTTTTTTATCCATATCAAGTTATTATAACACTAATTTAAAATCTCTTTTAAAATATTTAAAACTAATTCAGGATTCGCTCCTCCTTTTGTTTCTTTCATCACTTGACCAACAAGAGACATGACGGCATTTTCTTTGCCTCCTTTATAAGTACTAACAACTTCTGGGTTTTTCTCTATAATATCTTTTACTATTAATTTTAATGCATTTTCATCATTTTGTTGTAATAAATTGTTTTCTTTTGCCAAAATATTTGGACTTCGACTTTCAATTACTATCATTGACAATATATCTTTTGCAGCTCTTGATGTAATTTCTTTTTTGACCACCATATCTATCAATTCTGAGAAATGTTCTATATTTGGTAACTTTATTTCTTTATCTTTTTTCAACAAACCTAATAAATCTGAAATAATATAGTTTGCTGTATTTTGTGCATAAAAAGTAGTTTGACCTCTAACTATAGATTCAAAATATTCTGATAAGACGCTATCATTTACAAAAACCTCTATATCAGAATCTTTCAACCCATATTCATTTTTATAGCGAAGTCTTTTTGTCCATGGTAATTCTGGTAGTGAGATTTTTATTTTACCTATATCAAAAATTTCTTCTAACTTAAACTTAGGGATATCGGGATCCGGAAAATAACGATAATCTTGAGCATTTTCTTTTGATCTCTGAGAAAAAGTATTTTGCTTTGACTCATCCCATCCTCTAGTCTCTTGAACTATTTCATCTTGTCTTCCCGCCTCATACAAAGCTTCCATTCTATTAAGCTCATAGATTATTGCTTTTTCAACAGACTTAAATGAATTAAGGTTTTTAACTTCTATTTTTGTTCCAAAAGTATTTGGATTATCTGAGAGAGATATATTTGGCTCAACTCTCATTTCGCCCTTTTCCATATTAGCGTCTGAGACACCTAGTGTACGCATTAATAACTGAAGTTCACGAGCAAATTCTACTGCTTGTTTTGCGCTATGTATTACAGGCTCTGTAACAAGTTCCATAAGAGGAATACCTGCACGATTAAAATCAACCAAACTATAATTTCCTTTATCATGCTTAGACAATCCTGTATCTTCTTCCAAATGAATACGTGTTATTTCTACATCATTTAATTTACCACCCGATACTATTGGGTATTTGTATTGAGATATTTGATATCCTTTTGGAATATCTGGATAAAAATAATTTTTACGATCAAATTCTGTAAAATTAGCAATTTTTGAATCAAGAGCAAGGCCAACCTTTATAACATTTTCTAATGCTTTTTTATTTACAACAGGAAGGGTTCCTGGATGGCCCATACAAATAGGACAAATATTTGTATTTTGTTTTTCTTCATCTGGATCATTTTTGCAGCCACAAAACATCTTGGAATTGGTTTTCAATTCTGCATGAATCTCTAGTCCTATTGTGGGATAATACTCTCTAGGCATTTATAAAATAATTATACAGTAATTACCTTTTACGACAAATTTTTGACTAAAAAATTATAAATGGTAATATTATAAAAAACTAAACTATTATGAAAAAAGGAAGCTCTTTTAAGAAAACACTAAGTAAAGAAGAGATCAAAGAACATGAAGAAATTTTGGATTTAATTCCTGAAGAAAAACTTGGACTAAGATTTGTTCAAAGACTTAAATCATCTATTTTTTATTTAAAAGATGATTTTTTGAAAACCTTTACCGTAAGAGAAAAAATTATTATGGATTATTAAAACTGTACTAATTTATAAGGCTCCTATTATTAGGAGCTTTTTATTTGACATATTATTAAATAATAGTAATATTATAAAAAACAATTTAATATGACTTATATCAAAAACTACTCTGCCTGTTCTCTTGAGGTTAAAAAAGTTTTAAGAGAACTAAAAAAAGAAGAAGCCATCTCAAATCTTTCACAAGCTAATCTCGGAAAAAGAGTTAACTTTAATGAAAAAGCTATTGGGTGTACTTGCTCATTAGAAATTGTGGAAGACTCTGTTTTAGGAAATATTCACAAAGAAGAATGTATAGAATATTCAGATCCAAAAAGATCACCTAAAGAAAAATTAATTTCCAAAATTGCTAAACAGCCAAATTAAAAAAAACCGTCTAAGTAAAATTACTTAGACGGTTTATTCATTTTTCAAAATTTTTATTAATTGATCCTTAAAATCTTTAATTCCATTTTCATCAAAAAGTGTCACTGCAAAAACCTTTTTGCCTGTTTTTTCAAACTTTTTAATAGTTGTTTTTATTATACTCTCATCTACTATATCAGTTTTTGTTAGAAGAATTATTTCTTCTTTTTCAACCAAATAATCATTAAATCTTGATAATTCATCTCTTATTGTCTCATATGATTTCATCATATTGGGCTGCTCAAAAGATACTAAATGGACAAGTATTTTTGTTTTTGCAATATGTTTGAGAAATTTATGACCCAAACCTTTTCCTTCACTTGCTCCTTCTATTATTCCTGGTATATCAGCAATTATAAAACCATATAAATCTCCCAAATTTGGATCGAGTGTCGTAAATGGATAATCTCCTACTTTAGCTTGAGCATTTGTAAGGGCATTAAGAAGTGAAGATTTGCCAGCATTTGGAAAACCTATAAGACCAATATCAGCAATAAGAGATACTTCTATATACAACTCTGCTTCTTCACCTTCTTTACCTGGAGTAAATTCTTTTGGTGTTTGATTCGTCGAACTTTTGAAATGCTCATTACCAAAACCTCCTTGTCCTCCATTTAAAATTTTAAATTCTTGATTTTCTTTTGTTAATTCAAAAATTTCTCCACTATTTTTATTGGTAATAGTACTACCAATTGGAAATTCTAAGTATATCTTTTCACCATTTAATCCTTTTAAACTTTTATTTCCACCATCTTCACCACTTTTTGCTGTATATTCTTTTTTACTTTTATATATATCAAGTACACGAAGAGAACGTATGGCTCTTATATAGACATCTCCACCTTTGCCGCCATCCCCTCCACTTGGGCCTCCTTTAGCTATAAATTTCTCATGACGCCAACGAACAACTCCGGAGCCACCCTTACCAGCTTTTACTTTTATAGTTATTTCATCTAAAAATGCCATAGTGATATTACGATAACACAGGAACGTTTTTTTTCATAAAATCTAAAACTTTTTCAATGCAATCTTCTACTTCTAAAACTTCTCCTTTTTCAGATTTAAAGCTAGCTCCTGAAGCCCTATCGTGTCCTCCTCCTATACCTAATTGTTCACTAAATATTCTAACATTTACACTACCTATCATAGATCTAGACGACATTCTAATATCATTATCAAATCTAGGAGAAAAAACAAAACCCCAACTTTGACCTTCTATTCTAGTAAGATACTGACTCATATAAATATGACTTGCTGCACTTATATCTTCATCAGAAAGATTCTTATCTTTCAAAAATTGTTTCGTAATAAAACTATATTGAGCACTTGGCCAATTTGGTATATCTATATATGTAGTATTTTTGACGAATTCTTGCAAAATTGGAACTATTATCTTAGGAATTGTACGATATTTAGAAAGAAAAGAGTCTATTCTTATTTCCCCTACTTCAACTAATTTTTTAACAATAGAAAATACTTCTGTTTGATTACTATTTATATGAATTAAATTACCAGTATCTCCTAATATTCCTAATAAAAAAAGTTCTGCTAAATTACTGTTTAAATACTTTTCTGCATCTAGAATTTTGTAAATTAATTCACAATTTGAAGAATAGTTTGGATCAATATAATAGAGTGTAAAATTAATATCTGGTGACTGATGATGGTCAATACATACTCTATTTTTTATTTTTTCCAAGATTTCAGGATTTTTTGAAAAACGAAAATATTTACTACCATCAAGCATAATTAGCAGGTCACAGTCTAAAATATGATTTGAAATATCATCAACCCATTTTATATTTTCAAAATTATGAAATACATTGTAGCGATCTATTATTTCTCCACTATATATAATATTAATATCTTTGTTAGAAAATTCACTTTTTAAAATTGTATATAAAGAAAGTACGGATCCTATAGAATCGTCATCTGGTGATATATGAGAAGTAATAACTATTTTTTCTGAAGTATTTATTATTTCAAAAAAGGTATCTTTAAATTCTTTAATCATTATTTCTTACAAAATGACTTACTATCCAATTAATTACAGATATAACAAATGCTCCAATAATAGCAGCGTTAAAATTTGCAACAACAAAACCTACTATAATTTGCCCTATAAACCAAAAGAATCCAGCATTAATCACCATTGAAAAAAGTCCAAGGGTTATCATATTTAAAGGTAGTGTCAAAATACTAACGATAGGTTTGACAACCATATCTAGAAAAACTAAACAGGCACCTACAATAATAGCTGTTAGTATCGTATTTGCCCCATTCAAGCTAATCCCTGATACAAAAAAAGGTAGAGCAAATATTGAAAGTGTTGTAATAAACCATCTAAGTAATATCATATAATTATTATACTATTGTTAACTAAATAATTCATCAACAACTTCTTTTACTAATGTCCCATCAGCTTTTCCTTGCAATTCTTTCATTATCATACCGACCAATATTCCTGACTTATTTTTGTCTGAAAAGTTAATATCCTCTTTTATTTTTTTAGCTATATCAAAAATTTTGTCTTTTGAAATTTGTTCTGGTTGAAATTGTTTCAAAATAGATATTTGAGCTTGTTCATCAATAATCAAATCTTCTCTTCCTCCAGACTTGAATTGCTCTATAGAATCACGACGCTGTTTTATTAAACGTTTTACTACATTTTGAACTTCTGTATCATTAAGCTCATCTTGAGGGGTTTTTCCCAAAGAAACTGCTTCATTAATACAAGCCGCTAAAATTGCTCTCAAAGAATCTAGTGCGACTTGGTTTTTTTCTTGCATTGCAATCTTTAATTGTTCTCGAATTTTATACTGTAATGACATAATCCAATTATATCATGATACACTACTTAGATATGAATATTTACTTTTTCGACACAGAAACAACAGGAAATACTCCGACCGATCGCTTAATACAGCTTGCCATAAAAAAGCGTAGTGTTGAAAAACCTGTAGTAAATGAATTATTCAAATCTCCAATACCTATATCTTTTGAGTCTAGCGCTGTACACCATATAACAAATAAAATGGTAGAAAATAAATCTTTATTCCAAGAATCTAAAATTTATCAAGAATTAAAAGATCTTTTTGAGAATCCTGATAATTTATTTGTAGCTCACAATAGCCCTTTTGATATTTCAATGTTTGAAATTGAAAATATTTACCCAAAAAATGTAATTTGTACTTTAAAGAATATCAAAAATATTGATACAAGTGGAGAATTTACAAATTATAGACTTCAATACTTACGTTATGCATTAGGGATGGAACTTGAAGTTGGAGCTCATGATGCTCTGGCTGATGTTATTGTTCTTGAAAAATTATTTGAATATATTTTAGAAAAAATGATTTCTAATGGAATTTCTGAATTAGATGCTATAGAAAAAATGAAAAAAATAACAACTGAACCAATGTTAATAAAAGACATAAATTTTGGAAAACACAAAGGTTCTTCTATAGAAGATGTAGCAAAAAAAGATCCTGGCTATCTATCTTGGCTTTTAAGTGAAAAATTAAAAAATCCTATAGGAGAAGAGGATTGGATCTTTACATTAAAAAAGTACCTACCTTAAGCATGTTACAATAATTTTATGGAATTTATTTATCTAATTGGTGCACTTATATTAGGAATAGTTATAACGATGATTCTTACGAAGAATAAAAAGTCCGACTCAAATAATGATATGAGTTCAAGTTTTCAATTAATGCTCAATCAATTAAATGAATTACAAAGAACTGTAGATACAAAACTAGGTGAAAATGAAAAAAGTATGCGCGAAAGCTTGATACATCAATCAAATCAATCTGCAAAGATTATAACTGATATTACAGAAAGACTTACTAGACTTGATGAAGGAAATAAGCAAGTTATTGGCTTTGCTGAAGGTCTAGCTCAATTACAAGATATACTAAAAAACCCAAAACAACGTGGAATACTTGGTGAATACTATCTTGAAACACTATTAAAAAATGT
>JAYTQE010000041.1:0-2037 GCA_043746875.1 Minisyncoccota bacterium | reverse complement strand
ATCCATAATAGATGTTCTTTCTGCTTCTCTTATGCGTTGCATAATAACTTGTTTGGCTGTTTGTGCAGCAATACGTCCAAAATCATCTTTTGGTTCAAGGTTGAAGATTATTTCATCACCCAAGGCTGCGTCAGTTTTGATAATCTGAGCTCCATCTAGAAGGATATGCTTTTCATCGTTCCAGTGTTCTCTTTCATCTGTCTCATCTACAACTTCTTCTTCAAAACGAACAGTAGTTTCATCTACAACAGTTTTTACTTGTTCAAAACTAACCACTCCTGCATCAAGATCTATATGAGCACGAATAACTTGGCCTTTTTGACCGTATTCTTTTTTATAAGCAGCAGCGAGAGATTGTTCAATCGCGTCTATTAACTTATCTCGAGCTATTCTACGCTCTAGTTCCAACTGTTCTATGGCTAATTTTAAGGCTTTTATGTCTAACATATATTTAATTGTTTATTATTTTGTAAGTTTATCTAAGGTTAATTTCTTAAAAAAAATGTCCGACCTTTCGGGACGGATATTTACCTTTTAATCATATAATATAGGGCTTTTATAGTCAAGGAGTTGTAGCTTATATATAAAATAGAAAAAACTTTGACAAAAATGTAATCTTGGTCTATAATCTTAAAAAAGTGTAATTTTGCACCTAAACAATTAAATTTTAAAAAAATGAAAAAGTTAAATTTGGGAAAAAGCTTAGGCATTGCCCTAAGTTTATCCTTTTTCGTAATGGTATTTAGTGTTATTTGTAATGGATGTTCAAAAAGTGATCCTCCCCCAAGTCAACCACCTGTAGTATTACCTAAACCAACAATTAGTGTAACTACACCTAGTAAGCCTTGGTATGATAGTTCGGTAAGTATTATTTATTCGTGTGCCAATACTGATAGCTTGAAAATAAATGGAGTAAAACAAATTTCTACATCGGGATCTTTTAAAATCCAAAATGTAAAAACAACAGTTACCTCTGTACTATTTGAAGCTTATGGTAGTGGTGGATATGCAAATACAAGTATCAATGTCTCATCATATGATATTGAAACTACGATATTGTGTAATACAGGTATGTGGAAAATGGTTAAAAGGACTTGGTTAATTAACGGTGTTTTATATAATGCTACACCGCTGTGTTTACCTTGTATTTTTTATCCAGAATTTGGATTAAATGGATTTAAAAATGTAAAGTACGTCTTATCTACTTGTAGTTCAGACATGGATTTTATAGGAGATTGGTATTTTACAAATAATAATTCCAAAATATGGTTTGCCCAATCAGTTCAGATTCCTCCAAGAAATATTTTAGAATTAATAAAAACATCTTTTATTACTTCTTATCAGAACACACAAGGAGATACTATTACTGATTACTATTCCCACTAAATAAATTAAAAGCACCACATACATGGGGTGCTTTTTTAGTAGAAAAAGTGTTATAATTGTTTTGTATAAATTAATTATAATTTAGTCTATGAATATATTTAAAAAAATTTTACTTATTTTGTTTTTGATAACTATTCCAATAGGAGTTCAAGGACAAACAAAACCTGTACTTGTAGCTGATATCAATATCCAAGGAGTTAAGTTGATCAATCAGACTGATAATGTTTTCAACATTGAATTTAACCTCAAAAATTGTATAGGAGTTCAAAGTGGTGTTAAATATAGTATTAAACTTATTTCAAAAGATGGCAAAAATACAACAATAGATGAATTTATATACAAAGAATCCTTAACTCTAACTGAGAATACAAATGTCAAAAGAAATATAATATATCAAGCCCCAAAATACCTTTCAGGTACATATAATATGTACTTATTTAGTAATAACGAATCAGGATTTCCTTTTGGTATAGCTTTTGTAAAAGAGGTTAAATTGGAAGCAATAGATGATTTTGCTCAGATTGATAATAAAACTTGCAAAATATCTATTGATACATCAAAAAACAAAAATGATACACACTTTGTGTATTCATTGGGAGCTAATCAAAATTTGAGATTAGATTGTATTGTTATTAATAATACTAAAACAGA
>JAYTQE010000040.1:0-2159 GCA_043746875.1 Minisyncoccota bacterium | reverse complement strand
AAATTATTTATACTGTTATATTGTGAGCAGGGTATCTTATTCCACGTTTTACAAAATTTGTTTCAATATCTGTAGTTTTAAATGTTTCCTTAAAATAATTTACTATAAAATCACAGTCCATTCCATTTTTGCAAGTATAAATATCAGCACTTAAAAATCCTCTACCAGCAAATGTATGAATACTGATATGGCTTTCCATAATAACTACGAAACCACTCCAACCTCCTGGATCCTTCATATTATTATCTTCAGCAAAATAAACTACAGGCTCTGATAATAAGTGCATATCGAGTTTTTCTGGTAATTCTTTTAAGACCTTTAGAACTAAATCTTTTGAATTTAATAATTCTTTGTCTGCTCCATAACAATCAAGCATTAAATGTTCACCAAAATTTTCTGTTTTCATAAAAATATTATATAGGATTAACGTAATTCTTCTATAAGATCATCTAGATCTTTATGGCGCTCAGATACTGACTGACCTTTTATAAGCCAAAAAGTTTTTTCTTCTAGTCCATCTATAAATTCATGATCATGAGTAACGAGCAATATCGTACTTTTGGATGCATTACAAGCCTCCAGTAAGATTTCCCAAGTAATTTCATCTAAATGATTCGTTGGTTCATCAAGGATAATAAAATCTGGATTTGATCCAAATACAAGAGCAAATCTAACTCTCATACGCTCTCCTCCTGACAAATCACGGATAATTGTTTCCATTTTTTCTTTGTTAAACTTCATCATTCCTAATACAGAGCGAGCTTTTTTATCATCACAGTGCAGTGCTTCAGCTATAACCTCTATTGGAGTAAGTGTTGGATCAAAATCAGCATGTTGATCAAAATAAGCACGTTTTACATTTTCAGACCAAACTACTGTTCCTGTTTTTGGATTAAGATCACCTGTTAGACACTTAAGAAATGTTGATTTACCAGAACCATTTCTACCAAGAAGTACAGCATGCGACCCTGAACGAATATCTAGTGTCACATCTTGCATTATGTTACCTTTCATACCTTTATAACCAAAAGACAAATTTTCTACTCTACAAAGAAGTTTGCCATCATGTAAGTCTCCTCCATTATTTTTCAAAACTATTTTTGTTTTTTTATCATCTGGACGTCCAGATGTTCGATGTTTTTCCTTAAGTTCTTTTATTTCTTCTTGTGCTTTTAGAAATGCTGAAGTTTCTTTTCCTCGAAAAGCTTTGGCTTGAAGTATTCCAATATTTGCTTGAAGTTGACGAATACGTTTTGATTCAGTATCAAAACTTCTTTGTAGTCCGGCAATACGAGAAAGCTTATTTTCAACATAATCTTCATATCCACCTTCTGAAATAAATGTTTTCCCTGCTGTTATCTCTGTGACCTTATCTGCAATAGCATCAATCATGACTCTATCATGAGAAATAAAAAGTATAGCCCCACGATAATCTTTGAGTATTACCATTAATTCTTGCCTACTAACAATATCTAGATGATTTTCTGGTTCATCAAGTAATAAAAAATCAGGAGCAATAGCAAGACCTACACTTAGAGATAATATTTTTTGTTGCCCACCAGAAAGTAATTCACATTTGCGTTCTTGTGATCGCTCAAGATTGAAACCAAGAATTTTGCCAATTGTGAAAACTTTTTTGAAAAGTGTCATTCCTGCATGATCAGTAACATATTCTCTAACAGTTTTCTTAAGATCTTCTTTTAAAAATTCTTGAGCAACATAATGAGTTCTAATGTGCCCATTATAATCAACCGCCCCAGATATAGGAGTGATATTACGAGCTATAATTTTCAGCAACGTAGATTTACCAGCACCATTTTCTCCCACAATACACATCTTAGTACTTTCAGTGATCTTGAGATTGGCCCCAATTAGAACTGTGCGTTCTAGAAATGAGTGATTAATATTCTTAAGTGATATAGTTTTAGCCATTAGCCTTGTATTCTAACACTTTTTCAGCCTTTTTCAAACTTACAATTTGACAAATTTATTTTATTAATTCAAATAATTCTGGGAAGGCTTTACCACCAAGATCTGGCTCGGTGAAGTGACCTTTGTCTGTATATACATGGTATGTAGCATTAGGTATAGCTATTCGTATAATTTCGGCAGATCTTATGCAAGGTCCGAGGTCATCTGTTGAATACATCACATGTAAA
>JAYTQE010000039.1:0-1955 GCA_043746875.1 Minisyncoccota bacterium | reverse complement strand
GATCAAAGATGAATAAGTTGATATTAGAATAAAATTTGAATAAATAAAAAACTACCTAAAATTTATAAGGTGGTTTTTTGATTTAAAATAATAAGTTTTTATAAGCATCGACACATCTCTTGACTTTGTCAATCTAGATGATTAGAGTGAAGGGAAATAAAAAAATATGAAACTTATCAAAAATAATAAAGAAAAACAATGGTGGTTAAATGAAGAAGATAGGAGATATATAAAAAATTATAGATACCAAACAAAAATGTATTCTATAATTTTTTTATTGATGGGACTAATTTTAATATTAGTTTCCATACTTCATAAATAAGATATTACAAAGAGCTCCCTTCGAGCTCTTTTTTTATTTCCCAAAAAATTTAGACTCTCCTCCTGTGGCAAGGAAAATAAGCTTTGTGAGTTATAAAAAAAAGAACCTGATTGCTCAGGTTCTGTTACTATTTAATTCAATGATGGATCTGCGGGGATACTAGCCGGGAAAAAGTTTTTGACTGTTTGGTCTTTGGTTTTCATGGCATATATAGCCAGGTCAATTTTTTCGTAATATCTTATGACAATTGGAATATTTTTATCATTGCTAATTATAAAACCAAAAAAAGTCCAACAAGCATTGTCAAGGTAATCTAAAAAGAATTCCATTAGTTTCACAAGTCCTAATGTAGCATCTTTATCCAAAAAATTTGTTTCTACCATACAGGTGTTTTTCCCTTTTATGTCATCTGAATGCAGAACCTTTACAATCAACAGATTTAATCTTATTTTCTTTTGTTCGTTTAATTTAACGATACCTGAAAATTTTATTTCTGACACTAATCTGTTTCTTAGTAGTGACCATTGGTCATTGGTACTTTCTAGAACTATTATTTCTGTTACGGGTATTTTGCCTTTTTCTAGCATATTCTTATTATTTAATTGTTAAAGATTATTTAAGTCATCTCTATCTCCATAAAGAAACAGGGAAGACTCAACAATCAAACAACTAAAAACCTTGATTTAAAGAGCTATTTTATTAGGTTTATAATGGCACATTTAGATTGACAAGTCAAGTATATTATACTATAATTAGCTTAAATTCATCACAATTTTAAAATATTTAAAATGAAAAAATGGTCAGACATATGGGAAAATCCAAAAGGATTATTAATAACTATTGTCATTCTTTTGTGTTTATACGGAGTGTTTAATTTGGATAAGGTTGTATTCTTTCTTGACACATTGTTTCTTATAGTGTTGAACAAAGTTCTCCCAATTATTATTGTAGTTGCAATTATATTTTGGTTGATTCGTTCAGCAAAAGGAAAATGATATGGACAAGATATCGCAAAGAGCTCACTTAGAGCTCTTTTTTATTACAAAAATCAAAATATTATAAAGACTAATTTTATTATTTTTTTAAAAAAAAATTAAATCAAAATCAGGATATTATGTTTAATGAAACAAAAGAGCCTTTACAATTAAAGGAAATTTCAGAAAATCACAAGAAATCAAATTTTTTTATTTTTATATTAAAAACAATGAGTTATTCTTGGATTGTCGCTCCTTTATTTATTGATGCTGGTTCTATGGGTGGGATTCAAGTCCCTGTGATTGGGGCATTATATCTTGTTCCTGTTGTTGGATGGTTCGCGGCTTTTTTTACAATTATTTCTCATCCCATACTTTTGATTTCGGCATGGTTTGTATTTAGTTTATATTTAGCAGGTATGATTACAATATCAAGAAAATTTACCTCTAAAAAACTTTTACAATTTTTTATTGTAATAATTGCTTATATTCCTTATTGGTTTTTAGCAAAAATAATTTTAAACTACTTATTAAAATAGTAGATTATAATTTTGTAATTGTTTCTAATAATTTTTTAGTTATTTTTTATATAAGTAAGTATTTTAAACTATTGAAAAATAAGCTTATTTTTGCTATATTTGGCAAATGTTAAAACTCGG
>JAYTQE010000038.1:0-1893 GCA_043746875.1 Minisyncoccota bacterium | reverse complement strand
TAATTGAATAGAAGAGTTTGTAATAATAGGTACACCATAAGGACTTTTCATAAAATCTCCCACATCTTGAGTAATAGTACATAGACCCAAATAGTATTTACGTCCACGTTTTGCAATAGAAAATAAAAATGAAGCAGTATCTTCTGATTTCATCATCCACCAAGCCTCATCTACTACAAGTAACCTTTTTTTTAATTCTTTACGAACAGCGTTCCATATAAAATGCGTAACTATATACATAGCTGCAGGCTTGAGATCGTCCTCCATATCTCTTACAGAAAATACTACAAATTTTTTATTTATATCAACGTTAGTTGGTTGATTGATAAATGAGGACCATGAGCCATGAGTATATTTAGTTAATCTTTGTAAAATAGACTCCGTACCGTCCATTCCAGAAAGTACCATTTCAAAATCAGAAAGAAGTGGAGGTTCAACACTAGAAAAATCACTATCCATTGTGATGTCTTTTAGCATGTAAGTTTCTGTAATAGCTCTATCTATTATAGAGTCTTCTTCTGATGTAAGGCCTCCAAGCATTATACGAAATAATCCTACTAGATTAATAATATTACTACGTAGTACATCGGCAGGAGACTCATCTACTCTAGGAATAGGCAAATCAAAAGGGTTTATATGATTATCTGAAGAAAGAGATATATTGAAATATCTTCCCCCAACTGCTTCCGCTAAATATTCATATTCCCTTTCAGGATCTATGACTATGACATCAGTATCAAACATCAAAGTTCTAATTATCTCTAATTTAGTAGCATAACTTTTACCTGCACCAGATTTTGCAAAGATAATAGAATTGTAATTTTCTAAACTAAATCTATCAAAAATTACAAGACTAGAATTGTGTCTATTTACACCATAAAGTATTCCTTTGTCTGATGTTAAATCAAAAGAAACAAAAGGAAACATACTAGAAATAGGTTCAGAGTTTAATTTTTGGATAACATTCAATTTGTCAGTACCAAGAGGGGTAACTGTTTTGAAACCGTCTTCTTCTTGAAAAAGAGCAGGTTTGATATAAATCATTTTACTCTCAAGCATACTTTTTATTTCGCTTTCTGCTCTGAATAAATCATTTTCATTATCAGAATAAATACTTATATAAAGACCCACATTAAACATCTTTTCCTGTGCTTGAGTTAAACTATCTCTTAATTCTTCTAAGTCTTGATATGCAGTATCAAGCATAGGATCTCGTACCAATCCTTTTTGTTGGCGAATCATTATTTGACTTTCAACTTCCGCAATTTTCTTTTGAAAGTGTTTTAATAATTCAGCTGTTTCTATAGGATTTATATAAATAGAAATATCAAAAACTTTGTCTAAATTTATTAAAGGTGTGAGCCAGTTGTCACTTAAATATCTTGGATAAGATATAACAAAAAATGTTCGAACTATTTTATCACCAATGCGAATAGATTTAGGAGTGATTTCAATCGCACTAGGTGCAATCTTATCTGCCAACTCCATAGTAGCCCAAGAGTGTATTTCTGAGGGGAGTATTGGAAGAGTCTTCCATATTGGTTTTTTGTCAGAGCCAAATATTGACATTATATATTAGTATACAACACAAGAGAGTATTTTGTTATTTTTTTAGGCTTGCATTTTGCTATTTCCTCCTTCTCCGGGGTTGAATGTTTTATAAAGTAATTCAATAGCTTCTTCTGTTCCAAGTTGTGCGGCATTTAATCCAACTCTTGATAGTCCTTGTATCACAACACTAACACGTTCTTCTATTTGAGTACGTTGCTCTTCAAAAGAGCTAACGAGATCTATTGGTGAATTAGATTTTTTAAAAATTGAAAAAAATTTTGAAATACCATTTTGTTGATTTATAATTGGAGGGATATACGGTATAGATACAAAAAAAGATTT
>JAYTQE010000037.1:0-2034 GCA_043746875.1 Minisyncoccota bacterium | reverse complement strand
AGGGTAGGTTTTGTTTTTTAAAATTAATTCTATTGCACTATGAAGTGAACTACCCAATGCTAAACTCGAACTTTTTACCTCTGGTAATCTTAAAAAATTTCTAAAATACCATTTCCAGGGACATTGGAAAAAATTATTCAACATAGTTACTGAAACTTTTATATCTTTATAGTTTTCTTTAACTAATTTATTTATTTGATCCAATGAATCTATATCTTTAGTTTTATTTGTTTTAATATAATTATCTGCTCCAAAAGATAATATATGATTTTCTGTTTGTTCTAGATCTTTTTTTATAAAAAATGAAGTATCTATATCTCTAATGCTATGAATGACCTCCATTTCAGCTCCTGAGTAATTATTTTTTGCATAAGAAATATTACAAAATAATTTTGCTCTTGTAATAGCAACATATAATTCTCTTTTTGCCATCTCCAAACTACGATCTTCTACATGTTTTTTTATATTTTGTGGCAAAGTAAATCCTGATTTTTTATCAGACATCATTATCTCTTGATTCATATGTGCTATCCAAACACATTCGTATTGAAGTCCTTTTGACTTGTGAAGTGTCATAATCTCAACACCTTCTGATGTCCCAAATTTTGATAATTCAATATGAGTATTATATGATTCTAATCTATTTATATACTCTAAAAAATTTGATAGGCTAGCTTTTTTATTTTTTTCCTCAAATAAAATAGCTAAATGATTAAAACTTCTTATTACTTCTACATTTTCTAGAAAATTACTACTACTTTGATTTTTAATAAATAATTCATCACCTACTATATTAATTATTTGTGTAATCTTTTTATTGCTCAATAAATTTATCCAATTTTTTAATTTATTTCCCCAAATAATAACGGAGTTTTGTTCAGAAAAAAGATTATCATTATTTTTAAAAATTAAGTCTTCTAATGTTAAAGTTTCTGGTTTTTTATTTCTTAAAAAAGAATGCGCTTCAATTGGTAAGATATTTGACTCTAGGTCTAATAAGGAATGTGCGAGTAATTTAGAATTATTTGGATTTGATATTATACCAAGAACTCTTAATAAGACTTCAGTCTGTTTTGCTGAAAAAAGAGATATTTTTTTGTTTTGAGAAACTGGAATATCTAAAGATTCAAATATATCTATAGCTTCTCTAATATGGTAATTCCTTGGAACTAAAAGAGCACATTCTTTAGGATTTAAACCTTCTTTTATTTTTTGTTTAAAAAATAAACCAGCACCTATTATTTCATCTCTAGGAAAATTGTATTCAGAAAGCGTAACAGGCTCTTTTCCTTTTTTATTACTAGACAAAATTTCTTGTGTAATAGAGCTTTTAAGTAATTCGTCAGCAAGATTAAGTATTGGAGATGAAGATCGATAATTTTCATTCAAAGTCACAACTTTTGTCCCTGAAAAAATACTAGAAAATTCTTCAAAATATGATAATTTAGCTCCAGAAAAACCATAAATAAGTTGCCTGTCATCTCCAACAACAAAGATATTAGGAGAATCTATATTTCCCCAAACGGCTTTAAGAAATCTATTTTGAATCCCACTTGAATCTTGATGTTCATCAATTAAAATATATTGATAATTTTCATATATATCAGCTCTAATATTTTCATACTCTTCTACAAGAAAAACTGCGTATTCCAAGACATCATCGTAGTCCATAAGAGATAATTCTCTTTTTTTTATTTCATATAGTTGATAAAATTTTACAACTTCTTTTGTCCGAAAAAGTGATTGAATCTTTTTTTCTATTTCTTTTTTTAGACTACCTTTAGTTTCTCCACGAGAGGATACATTTTCTGGATCACTTTTTAATTTGTTAATATCTATATTTATTTCTTCCAAAAATTTATTTGCGCTAATACTTTCACGTTTTAGAAGTGATATTAATTGTTTAATTTCACCAAAATACATATTTGGATTACTTCTAGGTTTCAAATATTCCCATTCATTTTCGTGTAAAATTTGGTCGACTATAAATACAGCTTCATCGTCTGGAAGAAGTTTTGGTTGATTTTCAAAATC
>JAYTQE010000036.1:0-10262 GCA_043746875.1 Minisyncoccota bacterium | reverse complement strand
TTTTCCTTGTTATCAACATCAATCACGGGTCGTACTTGATCAATCCAGGTCTTAACATTCTCTACAACTTGCCAACGTGTAAGTTGTTTCCGTGCCGTTTCATTTTTATCTGTCGGGTCTCCAATCCGTGCGGTGAAGTCTCCAACAAGGAAGATAACTTCGTGCCCTAACCTACGCAATTTTTCCAGAATCATGTAATTTGTAGCATGTCCGATATGAAGCGATGTTCCTGTCGCGTCCGTTCCTATGTAAATACGAAGTCGCTTGCCGGATTCCAGCACTTCACGCAACCCATCTTTTGTAGGCAAAATCTCTGCGATGGAGCGCGTCAGTATTTCTTCAACCTTTTCTTTGTTAGTATCAATATTTTTCATAATCATTTTTGTATCAAGTCATCAACCTTGACTTCGAGAGCCTTGGCTATTTTAGACAAAGTGTCGATTGTTGGATTTTGATTGACTCCATTCTCAATCTTAACAATCGTATTGAGGGACAAATCAGCAAGCCGAGCGACCTTTTCTAGGGGATAGCCCTTTTCGGCTCTAATCTTTTTTAAATTACCTGCGATGCTCATATAAAATCTTGTATAATTTAGTATATAGAATATAATATAAAGTATGGATTCTTTATATTTAAATCATAGCGAATTTATGAGCAAATGTAAATTGCCAACGGCGAAGCAAAACCAAAAATTTCCTTTCCATTTCGTTTTTTGGCGGTGTGTATTGAACGAAGTTCGAATGTATTTTGAATTGAACCCTGATGACCAATGAATCATTCCGCCACCTGCCCGAGACCTTGAGGGCATAACACCAAAGAAAAATGCCCTTTCCTTTTTCAAGAAAAATTTCACCACCGCCAAATCAAGAAAGCAAGAGACATTTTTCTTTGGTGTTGCCGAGTGAAGCGAGGCAGTGGCGGAGACGGAGAGATTCGAACTCTCGGGACTGATTAAAGTCCGCCTCCTTAGCAAGGAGGTACATTAGACCACTCTGACACGTCTCCATTTTATTTAAAAAGAATAATAAAATAACTTTACCATACTGCTAAAAAAACAAAAACACGTTCTCTTTAGTAGGAGAACGTGCACGAGGTTTTACTTCATTAGATAAATTATTTTTATATTTTTTAACAGTATAACTACACCATTTTGAGAATATACTTTTTTTAGTACTGGTGTTATTGATTGTTAATAAAAGATTTTCTTTCTTAAGGAAATCTTTCCTTTCTATAAAAATAAATATCTTATCTTTTTTAATTTTTAATATACATTTATTAGCGTAGTTAAATGGATTAAAAATAAGAAGAACTATCACGAAATTAATCATGGTATTTTTTTGACAATAGTACTCATTATCTTTTTTTTGTCAACAAGGTAAACTATAATTAATTTATGGAAAAAACTAAAATTAAATCTTATTGTGAATATGTCATTAGTCTGAATAAGAATAATATACATCGTATATACCATGATAATTATCACGGATTTAAAATTGAGGATGATAATGAACTATTTGAAAGATTAATACTTGAAATCAATCAAGCGGGCTTATCTTGGGATATTATTTTAAATAAACAAAAAAAATTTCAAAAAGCATTTAACAATTTTAATATTAAAAAAATTGCAAATTATAAAACAAAAGATAAAAAGAGATTACTTAATGATTCAGGTATTATTCGTAATAAGTTAAAAATCGATGCCACAATTTATAATGCTAATATTATTTTGAATCTTCAAAAGGAATATGGAAGTTTTAAAAAATGGCTTGATATTCAAAAATGCAAATCAAAACAAGATTGGGTTAAGCTTTTCAAAAAAACTTTTAAATTTACAGGAGGAGAGATCACAGGAGAGTTTTTGATGTCTACAGGATATATTCCAGGTGCCCATATAAAAAGCTGTCCAATTTATAAGAAGTTAAATAAAATAAATTAATAAAAAATTACATACTTTAAAGTGATATAATCTATTTATGAGTAAAAATTTTATTTTGATAGGTACTTTATTTTTTATTGTATTAAGTATTACCACCTTAAGTCATTATAGGAAAAATTTATCTGTAATAAAAAGTGTTGAATCAGATTTTATAAAAAAATGTTATCAATATTCAAAAATAACTGAATCTGGGCTGACTGATAGTGCATGGTTAAAAATGAATATTAATAAAAAGATAGATACAATAAATGGTGAATATAGAAATTTACCAGCAGAAAAAGATTCAAAGATTGGTAGTTTTTCAGGATTATTTGAGCCAATTGGTATAAAAAGTTCAGAACAAATTGCTAATGTTTGGTGGGAATCTGCATCAGAAGGTATTTTTATAACAGAGCAATTAAAGATAGTGTTTACAGACGAATATGCTTTTGTATTATTTGGTGAAATGATTGATCGTGGTGATGGAATACATGTTTACAAAGACAGTACAAAATTAACTAGAGGTTTTCAAATGACACAAATTGATTGTGAACAATTAGAAGAACAATTAGCTGTTGAAAAATACATAAAAGAAAATATTGAAACTATTATTACAGATAAACCAGTATTGGGTGGTAAATGGTACGTTGTTTCTATTAAGATCAGTAAAGACTCAAAAATAGGAAACATAATATATGAAGATGGACATATACAAGGTAGGGCTAATTTCAAATATACTTTTGATGCAAATTGGGAAATAGTAATTACGATTTTTTAAGATATGACCTTTTCTGAAAGAGTAATAAAAATAGTAATGTCTATTCCAAAAGGTAGGGTTAGTACATATGGACGAATTGCAAAAGCTGCTGGGTCTGGTTCTATGGCATCACAAAGTATTACTAGTATTTTAGCTAAAGCATATCAGTCCGGATATAAAAATATTCCATTTCATAGAATTGTTTATGCTAATGGAAAAATATGGATAAATGATAAGTATTATAAAACTAGAATGAACCTTTATAAAAAAGAAGGGATAGAAATAGATGATAAAAATAAAATAAAAAATTTTATGGATAAATTATTTGAATTTTGAAATAAAAATCCCGCAAAAGCGGGACATTATTTTAAGCAGCAATTTTTATTGCTAAATCTATTTTTGAATTTAGTATAAAAATTGGCTCTTTTCTAAATTTAATACTAAGCATTCTACATAATAAATCAATAGCATCTTCAATATTTTTATTTCCAAATATTAATTTCCAAGGAATTGATCCTATTTTATCCATTATGAAACTATGTCTAGTAACCATACAATAAATTATTTCATCTATTGTCAATTCAGAATGAATCATTTTTCTATTTTCAATATAGTCAAAATGAAATAGTCTATTCCAACCAAAAAAGTGCCTATGAGCCCAAAGTTTTAAGATGTATTTTTCTTTTTTTATGTCTACATCTTTTCTATTTTTTGGATATAAATGATGCCTAGTCATATTTACACTATCTAATCCAATGTTGGGAATTTCTTTTTTACTAAAAAAACTTTTCCCATCCATAACTAAGAATGGGTGATATATTCTTCTTTTTCTTTGATTTGACATATGTATTTTTTTTAAAGAATTTATAAAATATATACTATAATCTCGATTTTTAGATTATCAGTCTTATCATTTTTTTGTATCTATTATTAATTAAAATTAGATATATTTCAAGTCTGAATAGTGTATAGTGTTAATTATGGATGTATTAGCACATACGCTTTGGACAAATGCCGGAGCTAGATTTGGAAATAAAATAGCAGAGAAAAAAGGTAAAAAATTTCGACTTCATATTGGATGGACCGCTTTTTGGGGTGTAATACCTGATTTTTTTGCTTTTACTACATCTTTTGTAATTATTTTGTACAAAATAATATTTACAGGGCAAACTTTTGGTAATTTTAGAGAAAATTCAAGAATAATAGAAGGTTTTGATTTGTCATCTTATTTGTACCAATTTAGCCACTCAATAATTATTTGGGTTTTAGTTTTTGTATTAGTTTGGCTTATAAGCAGGAGACCTAGATATGAGATGTTGGGGTGGTTACTTCATATTTTAATAGATATACCATCTCATTCTATTGGTTTTTACTCAACGCCGTTTTTATTTCCTATTTCTGAATATCATTTTCCATACGGAATATCCTGGGCTAATAAATGGTATATGATTGTAAATTACAGTAGTCTTCTTATTATTTGGTTTAAGATTGTTTTTTTTGAAAAAAAATATAAGGTTGTGTTATAATATAAATTGTAATTATTAGTATTTTTTAAATTTATGAATTCAAATTTTAAGTGTGTAAACTGTAGTGATTGGGGTATTTTCTTACTGAGATTTGTTCTCGGAGCTATATTTATAGCTCATGGCTTTGGTAAGATTCAAGGAATAGGTGGGACTATTACATTTTTTGCTAGCCTAGGGTTAGGAGCTTTTTTTGCCTACTTAGTTGCATGGATAGAATTTCTTACTGGTATAGCAATGCTTTTTGGAATATTTACTAGAATTGCAGGTTATTTAATTGCTGCAATTATGTTCGTAGCAATAATCACAGTAAAGATCAAAAGAGGATTTATGGGTGGTTATGAATTAGATTTATTGATTTTAGTATCAGCATTAGCTATTTCTTGGAGCAATACAAAAGCATTTTCTCTAGCAAGTTTTATAGAAAAAAAGTGTAATTGTGGAGGAAAATGTTTCATCTGCAAAGAGAGTACGCTTTTTAAGTTTGAAAAAAGTACTGAAATATCTAATGATTCAGATTTAAATAAATAATCTAATAGATAAATAATTAAAAAACACCCTATTATATTGGGGTGTTTTTTATTACAAAAATTTTGATCGTGGTATAATTAAATAATGATCAAAAAACAAAAAATATCGTATATTACATTTATTATTATAGGGTCACTTTTTATTAGTGGAATTTCTTTTGCTCAAGAGGGTAATACTTCATTAAATAATGATCAAATCAAAAAAGATTTATATGAAAAAAATAATTTAGAACTTCAAAAAGAGAGAAATAATATTGAAAACCTAAAGAGAGAAAAAATAGACTCTTTAAATTTTATTAAAACAGAAGGGAAAAAAGATATAAAAGATACTCGTGTTAATTTTAAAGCTGAAGTAGGTGATCTACAGAAAGAATTTAAAAATATAAATATAGATACTCGTGAAATAAATAAAGATATTTTAGAAAAATATAAACAAATAGCAAAAGCTCAGATTGAAAATGGAGAAAAAACAAAAGATGTAATGATTAAATTACACGAAGAAATGAAATCTCAAAGAGAAAAAGCGGGACTAGAAATACAATTAGCTAGAGAAGATTTTAAAAATAATATTATTGAAAAGAGAGACAATTTAAAAGATATTTTTGATAAAAAGAGAGAAGAATTACTCTTGGCTACTCAAATCAAAAGAGATACTTTTGATCAAGAAATAAAAACTAAAAAAGAAGAACCTAAAGAAAGTATTCAAATCAAAAGAGATAAACTTAAAAAAGATTTAGAAAAAATCAAAGATGAAAAAAAGAAAAATAAAGTTGAAGAAATATCAAATAGGTTGTCTCATTTAAATACAAAAGCAGTAGATAGATTAAATAATAATATAAATAAAATAGAATCCACACTGTTAAGTATAGAATCTAGAGTAGATAAATTAGCAATAAACAATATTGATGTCTCTAGTATAAGATCATCAATATTAGATACAGAGAAATTAATTTTTGTAGCTAGAAATACAGTAGCTCTGCAAGCATCTAAAGTATACATTGTTAATATTACAGATGAATCAAAATTAAAAATAGATATTAATTCTTCATATCAAAATTTAAAAGCAGATATTAAATTAACAAATGAAACAGTTAAGACGACACATCAATCTCTTGTAAATATTACAAAAATGTTGAGCACAATACCAAAAGTGGACGAATTTACAATAGAGAATAATTTAAATATTAATAATAATTAATTTAAATAAAATATATTTATGTCTAAAAAAATAGTAGTTACAATATCGGCATTATTAATTTTAGGTCTCATATTATTTTTTGGTAGAGATTTTAAAAATAAATCAACAGTTACTCCAGTGCAAAATGATAAAAATTCTTTATCAAATATAGATAATCAAACAAAATTTGATTCAACCAGTCAAATAAACAATGATGTAAACAGTATGGACACATCCTCAAGTATAGACTCTGATTTAGACCAACTAAATGCTGAAATTCAAGGCCTATAAAATAGTACTTTTAATAATAAGATCACTATAGTATAGTATCTTATTGTTTTGGAAGCGTGGGTGAGTGGTTGAAACCAGCGGTTTACTAAACCGCCGACCTTTAATCAGGTCCGAGAGTTCGAATCTCTCCGCTTCCGCAAATTTTGTGAATACTAAAGACTTATTTAGTCTCAAAATATTTATTTGAAAGAAAAAGGTCTTTTAAAACGTATATAATATGAAAGTGGAGAAATTTACCGAATTAACAGATGAAATAATTGCTATAAAATTGCGTACAGATGCATCTTTTTTAGGCGAGATAATTGATAGGTATGAAGGTAAATTAACTCGTTTTATTAAGAGTAATTCAAATACAAGTAGTGAGGATATTAAAGATATATTACAAAATGTTTTTTTGAAAGTTTATAAAAACATTTATGATTTTGATGAGACCTTAAGTTTTTCTTCTTGGATTTATCGTATAGCCAGAAATGAAGCTATTGATTGGTATAGAAAAGAAAAACGTAAACCACGCTTGTCTTTGGAAGCCAATGAGGTAATACTTAATTATATTATAGCTGATAACTTAATAGAAGAAGAGATAATAAAATCTGAAACCACTAAATATTTTAAAGAAATAATTGATTCTTTACCAGATAAATATAAAGATATTGTTTTATTAAGATATTTTGAAGATAAAAGTTATGAAGAAATTTCAGATATATTATCAATACCACAAGGAACAGTAGCTATAAGGATAAATAGAGTAAAAAATATTTTACGTGAAAAGTTTAAATCATATGAAAGATAGTTTAAATAAAAATGAAAATTGTATCAAAGATTGTGTAATGGATAAAATAAATTCAGAACACTTAAAACCAAAAAGTATTTGGTACTTTAAAATTCAACACACAATATTATGGATTCCTGGAATATTGGTAACAGTTTTAGGTGTTTTGGCTTTTGCTGGAATTTTGTATTCAATAGCTCATTCTGGTTGGCAATATAGACAATATACCCATAAGAATATCATTGTGTTTTTAACTCAAATGATTCCAGTACTTTGGATTATTTCTATATTAATTTTTGGTGTAATTATTACAAAGATAACCAGAATTACTCAAAATGGTTATAAATATAAGACAGGTATTATAATGACACTTAGTTTTGCATCTAGTATCATATTAGGCCTATTTATTTTTATTTTGGATATGAAAATTAAAAATAATCCATTAATTAGATTTCAAACTGAAAATTATCAAAAAAATATTTGGAGTGAACCACAAAAAGGAAGATTGGCAGGAATTGTAATTTTTGCAGAGGATTTTTTGGTAGTAGAAGATTTTAAAGGGGAACAATGGATTGTTGATATTTCTGAAGTTTATGGGGATATAGATCCCTTGTTAAAAGGACAGAATATTAGGTTATTAGGTAAAAAGGATGATATGAATAATTTTATTGCTTGCAAGGTATTACCTTGGGATCTTTCTCCTGTTAGACCTGTTAAATCATTAGAAAATAAAGATTTTTTATATAAAAAGGATAATAAATTAAATTCTAATAGGTGTAATCTTTTAAAGGTGAATAATTCTTTTGTAAAAAATGAAAGAAAAACAAAATAGTCATCGTATTAATATATATGCTGAATTCATGAATTTTTCCAGCATTATTAAAAAACTAAGAATAATTAAAATAATATGAAAAAAAATAACTTAATACTAAGCGTAAGTACTCTAGCTTTATTTGCAATGTTGATAACAAGTACGAATGCTGCAAATTTAAATAGTGATAAATTACAAAAAAATATAAATCCTTTACACCTAAAAATAAAATCAGCTATTGAAAATAATGATTATGATTCATTTAAAGAAATAATAGCTAGTAATCCAAAATCAACAGATATCCCAACACAAGAAATTTTTTCAAAACTGGTTGAGGCTAATAATTTGAAAAAATCAGGAGACATCCTTGGGGCAAAAAAAATAATATCAAGTATTGATATTAAGAAAAATGGGAAACAATTTAAAAGGAGAGGATCATTTTATTGGAACTTAACTGAAGAACAAAAAGCAATTTTTGATGATGCTAGAGAATTAAGAAAAGAAGGAAAAAATGAAGAAGCAAAAAAAATATTGATTGATGCAAATATTAAAGAACCTATAAGAATAAATAAATAAAAAATATTTGATTTAGAATTTACAAATGATATACTAATTAAGTACTCAAGATAAAAAACACCCACTCGACAAGGCGGGTGTTTTTTAATTATTTTTTTGCATAACCATGAGCTATGGCTATACAAATTATTTTTTTTGCACCAGCTATTTTTAACGCTCTCTTTGCTTCAATAAAAGTTGCTCCTGTTGTTGTTACATCGTCTATAACTATATAAATATTTTTCGGATTTTGTATTTTTTTACAAATCATTGTATTTTGGATATTAAAAAGTCTTTGTTTTCGATTAATTTTAGCTTGAGGCTTTGTATTAATATTTTTTTCTAATATGTTTTCTATTGTCGAATTGGATATTTCTTCAGATAACCATTTTGTTATTAATTCACTTTGATTAAAACCTTTTTTATTTGTTTGATTTTTATGTTGAGGAATAGGGATTAAAATTAATTTTTGCTCCAAAATATTTTGTAATAAATTCCCTAAATATTCATTAATATATGTCGCACTATTTTTAACAATGATCTTCATATAAGATGAATGTTTGTAATACTTTAGTTGAGCTATAGATTTACTGATAATTTTATTTCCATAATCATAAACTGCATAGGTGTAGTCTTCATCTATGGCTTTTGCTAACTGAATAGAGTTAAGACATTTATCACATATAGCTTTGCCATATTTTTTACAGTTAATACAGTAATTAGGAAAAATTAAATTGATTAAACTATCAAACATAGTAAAAATTAAAAAATACTCTATAATGATTCTATATGGATAGTATACTATCAGGGATAAAAAATGCTTTAAGTGGACTTTTTGGGGGGAACTCCAACTTAGTTTCTGTTGGTATTGATATAGGAACTTCTTCAATAAAAATTGTTGAATTAAAAAAAGAAAATGGTAAAGCCATATTATCAACCTACGGAGCTCTTAGTTTGGGTCAGTATAAAGAAGGAGGTTATATTGGGCAGGTAACAAATCTTGAAAAAGATCTATTAGCAAAAGCACTATCGGATTCTTTTAGGGAAACAAATATTACAAGTAATAATACTATTACAGGAATACCTTCTGTTTCTTGTATTATTTTTATATTAAATTTACCAGCTAGCATTGAGGAAAGTAATTTAGCAACCGTTATTCCAAGTGAATCAAAAAAATTTATTCCTGTTCCATTATCAGATGTCACACTAGATTGGTACATAATTCCGCGTAGAGAAGATTCAGGTATAGAAACTAGAGTTCTATCAGAAAGTGGAGGAGAGGCAAAAATATCAGTACTTGTTGTAGCTACATTAAATGAAACCCTTATAAAATTTACAGAAGTCTTAAGAAGTTCAGCTTTACCTGTTGAAAATCTTGAAATAGAAGTTTTTAGTCATATTAGAAGTGTTCTAACTAGAGAATTATTTCCTGTGATGATTATTGATATAGGAGCATCAAAAACAAAACTTATTGTTGTTGAGCATGGTATTGTTGAGGCTTTTAGGTTGGTTAATAGGGGGAGCCAAGATATGACACTTGGAATAGCTCATTCTTTAGAATTACCTTTTGACAGAGCAGAAACTTTAAAGAAAGAAAATGGACTAACTCCTTCAATAGAGCATCCTCACATATCAGATATTATTAAAACTCATTTAATTGATATTTTCCAAGAAGCAAATTCAAATATTTTATCTTATGAAAAAAGGTACAATAAAAATATTGGTAAAATAATATTTACAGGAGGAGGATCAATGACTCATGGTTTATTAGATTATGCCAAAGAAAACTTTTCAGCCGAAGTTGTTATTGCAGATCCTTTCTCAAAAGTTGAGTCACCAGTATTTCTACAAGGTGTTTTAAAAACAACAGGTCCAGAATTTTCAGTAGCACTTGGTTTGGCATTAAAGAATTTTCAATAATTACTTTTTGTATA
>JAYTQE010000035.1:0-5181 GCA_043746875.1 Minisyncoccota bacterium | reverse complement strand
AAAGAAATGCGCGAACGTGTTGAAATAATGATAAAAAATATTCCAGGAATAAGAGGTGAATTAGAAAAACCTTTCGTTAGTACATTTCATAGTCTTGGTGTTTTTTTATTAAGAAAATTTGGAGCACATGGTGGTGTAACAAAAAGATTTAGTATTCTTGACGATGGAGATACTAACACTTTAATAAAAGATTCTATTTTATCTCTTGGTTTAGATCCAAAAATAAATGATCCTAGAGGAATAAAAAGTATTATAAGTAAAGCTTCCAATGCTCTACAGTCTCCTGAAGATTTGGAAAGTGAAGCTAATCCTCACTATCGACTAGCTGGTAGAGTATGGAATATCTACATATCCAAAAAAAAAGAACAGAAAGCTTTAGATTTTGATGACTTACTTTTAGAAACTGTTAATTTATTAGAAAAAAATTCCGAAGCAATCTCTTGGTGTCAAAATACATGGAAATACATTCATATAGATGAGTATCAAGATACAAATGAAGTTCAGTATCGTATTGCTACAGCACTAGCAGGTTCAACAAAAAATATTTGTGTAGTAGGAGATTCTGATCAAAGTATTTATTCTTGGCGCGGAGCTAATATAAAAAATATTTTAGAATTTGAGCGTGACTATCCAAATTGCAAAATAGTAGTTTTAGAAGAAAATTATCGATCAACAAAAAATGTATTATCGGCTGCAAATAAAATAATAAATAAAAATAATTTTCGTACACCAAAAGAACTTTTTACAAATAATTCACATGGTGAAAAAATATCACAATACACGGCTTATGATGAAAATGATGAGGCCTCTTTTATTGTTGAAAGAGTTATAGAACATATAGATAGTGGTACAAAAATAGATGAAATTGCAGTTTTGTTTCGTACAAATTTTCAATCAAGAGCATTAGAAGAAGCTTTTCTTTCTTTTGGTATTCCTTATCAAGTTCTGGGTGTAAAGTTTTTTGAAAGAAAAGAGATAAAAGACATTATGTCATATATAAGATTAGCTCTAAATCCAGATAACCTTGTTGATATAAAAAGAGTAATAAACTTTCCAACTAGAGGAATAGGGAAAGTTAGTCTTTTAAAATTGTTTTCAGAAGGAAAAAGTTCTTTGTCTGGAAAAGCTTTGATAGCTGTAAATAGTTTTTATGATATTTTAGAAAAAATAAACAACTATACAAAAGATCATTGTGTTTCTGAGATTTTAAAATTTACGATAGAAGAAAGTGGTATAAAAAATTATTATAAAAAAGAATATGATGGTGATGAACATTTGGAAAACCTAGAAGAGCTTGTAACCATAGGTACAAAATATGATCACTTTGAAAGTATAGAAGGGTTAGAAAAAATGATTGAAGAAGCGACACTTATGAGCGATCAAGATAATTTAGATAATGAAAAATTAAAAACAAAAAATGGAGTAAAGCTTATGACAATACACGCAGCCAAAGGTTTGGAATTCTCTATTGTTTTTCTTTGTGGATTAGAGCAAGGATTGTTTCCTCATGATAGAGACAAAAATTTAACAGGGGCAGACGCAGAAGAAGAGAGAAGATTAATGTACGTAGCAATAACTAGAGCTAGAAGAAAACTTTATCTTTCTTATGCTAGTATGCGTACTATATATGGTATGAGAGATGTGCGCATGCCGAGTGAATTTCTAATAGATATACCTGAAGAATTAATAGTAAGAGAATCTAGAACAGGAGAATCTAGTTTTGGAACGGTCTTTTTATAAAAATAATAAAACTGATAAAATACAAAAATGAAAGTAAAAAAATCTCTTGGTCAACATTTTCTTAGATCAGAAAAAGCTCTTCGTGAAATAGTAAATTCTGGAGACATAAAAAATACAGATACAATACTTGAAATTGGACCAGGGGAGGGAGTCTTGACTGCTAAATTGTTAACCTTAGCAAATAAAGTTATTGCGGTAGAAAAAGACACTGATTTAATTTCTGGATTAAATGAAAGATTTAAAAAAGAAATCAAATCAAAAAAATTAATATTACTTAATCAAGATGCCCTCCTATTTGATCCTAAAATATATTTTGGAAATAAAAAATACAAATTAATAGCCAATATTCCATACTATATAACTGGAGCTATAATTGAAAAATATTTAAGTAATTTTTCTCAACCAGAACTTGCTGTTCTTTTGATGCAAAAAGAAGTAGCTGAAAGAATAGTAGCTAAGAATAAAAAAGGAAGTATCTTATCTATTGCTGTTAAGGTTTATGGTGATCCTCAAATTATATCAAAAGTTCCTAGGGGAGCTTTTGTTCCACCTCCAAGCGTTGAATCTGCAGTTTTATTAATAAAAAATATTTCTCGTGATTTTTTTAATAAAAAAGAAATTTGTGATGAAAAATTATTTTTTGAAATACTAAAAACTACTTTTGGTAAAAAAAGGAATCAAATGTCTAGAAGTTTTGGCGAATATTTGAAAAATAAAGAAATTGCCCTTGAAATATTAAATACTATTTCTATCGATTCAAAAACTCGCCCAGAAGATATGAGTCTCAGTGACTGGAAAAGATTAACTCAAGCTTTAAGTACTAAAATGTTGTACAATATTGTTAATGAAAAAAAATAAATTACACTTGTTTATTTCTATAACTGTATTAATAATAACTATTTATACAGCTTCTTTTGTTGACGCAAGTTTCAAAACAATACCAAAACTTACTATGCCTTTTGGTGGCAAAATAATTACAACAAAATCTCCAGTAATAACATGTGCTTCTACTTATGGACCGTTAACGATGCAGCCTATAACAAAAGGTATCCCTGGTATATCTTTTATATCAAAAGGAGACGGGGGGACACCAAAAACTGGATCTTATATATTAGGAAATTACGAATTAGCTCCTAATGTTGGTACTTGTTATAACACAGAAACAGGGGCTCCTGTTCCGGCATTTAGTATTAAAACTTATGGAGTATCAAGATAATAAAATTTCAGAAAACAATTTGCGCCCTAGTCGTAAATTCATAATACGAGGAAGTATTGCTATTCTTTCTCTTATCGTAATACTTTCTGTTCAATCCTTTTGGTTTAAAAAGCTTTTTGAAAAAAAGGCCGAAGAAATTATCACTCCTACAACTACACTAGGGCAAATAATAGGGAAAGATACCAACGGTAACGGTATTGCTGATTGGGAAGAGAAATTGTGGGGTCTTGATCCGAGTGTTTTATATACAAATGGAGTCTCAAACAAACAAATAATAGAAGACAAGAAAAAATCTCTAGGGGTAGACGATGCGACAATAGGTGCGAATCTAAATGAAACGGATCAAATATCTAGACAATTGTTTACAATAACAACCGCCCTTGGACAATCAGATCAAATAAGTACACAAGACCTTCAAAATATAGCTTCAAATCTTGGTAGTTCAATAGATATTAAAAAAATAAATAATAAATATTCTTTATCTGATATAAAAACTACAAAAACAACAACAATTTCTCTTAATAATTATTATGAGAATATGTCAAAAAAAATAGAAATTTATGAAAATTCTTCCTCTGAAATAGAAATAATAGTGTCCGCACTAGAAAATGGAGACAATACCGGATTGGTAGACCTAAAGAAAAGTTCAGAAAATTACAAAAAAATAGCAAGTGAATTAAGCACTATAACTGTACCTATTGGTATAGCTAATTATCATTTGTCTATAGTAAACAGTCTTTATGGTATATCTGAATCTCTTCCTTATCTTCAAGAATTAGACCAAAATGGAATTTCTAGTCTAATTGGTGTAGCCCTATATAAAGGATATAGTGATAAATTGGACAAAACTTTATCTAATTTAAATATTTATTTAAAAAATTACGGTATAATAGAATAATCTATATATGAAAACTTTCAAGAAAATTTTTGTTACTTTCAATATACTTACTTTACTATTTGCTCAACCTTATATTGTATTTGCTCAATTTAGTACTTTAACTCCTCAACAAGCTCTTCAATTACAAGCTACTGCAAAAAAACTTGCTGAAGAAAAAGCTGCAAAAGAGGCCGCGGCTTTGAAAAAAGCACAAAACCTTGCAGCATCTCAATCTGTTCGTGGTAGATACAATCCCAATATTAATATTCAAGGATCTGGATCATCTTTTCAGGGAATACAATTTAGTGGAGTAGGAGGGGCGATAGCTGGATGTTCCAATGCGGGTGGAGCAATAACAGATGGATTATCTGATCTCTTTAAATCAAAGGCAAAAAAAGAAGCTGAAAAAAAACTAAAATCAGAAGCTTTAAAAAAATTAGCAGCTAGTAATAAAGTTCCAGTAGAAGATCAAAAAGCAAATGATATAGCTGCAAAAAAAGAAAAAAGGGAACAATGTTTAAATGGAGTAGCTTATGCTGTTTCTCATACACTGCTTCAGCAAGTTACAAACAAAACTCTTTCTTGGGTAAGTACAGGATTAAATGGTGATCCATTGTATGTAAGAGATGTTGATTCATATTTAAAAAATATTCGAGATAATAATTTAAATAATTTTGTAAATAACATAGCTGGAGATGATCCGGTATTTGGAAATGCACTTCGTTCTACTGTAGTAAAAGATATAACAGGCAAAAGTGACGGCCTATTAAGAAAAACAATGGACACACCAGAAGGTAGAGAATATGCTGCTTTTCAAAAAGATTTCACAGATGGTGGTTGGTCAGCATTTCTTAATCCAGCAAATAATCCAATCGGAGCATCATTTAATGCAGCTGAAAGATTGAGTAAAAAAATTTATAATGATCAAGAAAAAGCCAACGATGAAATACAAAGGAATAATGGTTTTCTAGATATGAAAAAATGTGTTGAGTGGTATGGACCAGATGATACTGTTGGAGAAGATGGCGATCTTTGTCGAAAATATCAAACAGTAACACCTGGATCAGTAATAGCTTCTCAAGTAAATAATGTTACAAATTCTGCTGTAAGACAACTTGAATACTCTGATGCAATTAATGAAGTTTTGGGGTCATTTTTTGATGGAATGCTAAACAAACTATTCTCAAATGGAATAGCTGGTCTTGCTAGAAATGGAGGCTATTCTTCTGGATTGAGTAATAATGTATTATACGGATCAAATGGTCAGCTTTTGTCAGGATCAAGTACTACAAATATAACAGGTAATCTTGGTTACCAAAGTACTGAGGGAACAAGAATTGAGGATTTT
>JAYTQE010000034.1:0-7076 GCA_043746875.1 Minisyncoccota bacterium | reverse complement strand
TTTACTCGAATAAAAGATACTGTATATATGTTATATACAGGTTTTGATGGACGTATTCCTCGTATTGTTGAATCAAATATATCAGTTAAAGATTTTATTTCTAAAAATTGGGAGAAATGGTCTGAACCAAAAGTACTTACTCCTGAGACATTACCGGACAAAGACTCTACAATATTTCCTGAAAAATTTAAATTAGGATACTTGGTAATTCATAGGGCTGGTAATGGAATTTGTGGGGATTATTTTTCAGATTTAGATTTTTCTAAAAATCAAATAACAAAATGTATCGATATTGCAGATCCTAGAGATGGTATGTGGGATAGTGTAAGAATAGGATTATCAACTCCTCCAATAAAAACAGATACTGGTTGGGTTATACTATATCATGGTATATCTAGATCTGGGGTATATAGAGTGGGTGCTATTCTTTTAGACTTAAAAGATCCTACTATAGTATTATCTCGTACTGTTTCACCTTTTTTTGAGCCTGAAAAAAATTATGAATCTCAGGGGATTGTATCTAATGTTGTATTTCCCTGTGGAGTAATACAAAGGAAAGATACTTTATATATTTATTATGGGGCTGCTGATAAATATATTGGAGTAGCTACTGCTTCTTTAAAAAAGATACTAAATTATTTAAAATACTAAAATAATGGATACTAAATGTAATGAAAATATAAATCAATTTGATTTCATTGTCTTTGATATGGATGGTACTCTTGCAAAGAGTAAGGGGAAAATTTCTGAAAACATGGCATTTCTTATAAATAAATTACTTTCTCAAAAAAAAGTAGCTATAATTTCTGGAGGAAGATGGCAGCAATTTGAAAAACAATTACTTTTATATTTAGATACCACCAATTTTGATAAATTATATATACTCCCTACTTCAGGTTCTTCTCTTATGACTTTTATAGATAATTCTTGGAAAGAAAATTATAGCGAAAACATACCCGAAGACGAGCGTAATCGTATATCTAAAATAATCAATAACGCTATTGATATTTTAGGGTATAAAGAAAAGGAAACGTGGGGAGATGTAGTAGAGGATCGTATTTCTCAAGTTACTTTTTCGGCATTAGGAAGTTTAGCTCCATTTGATAAAAAAAATCTATGGGATCCAAATCAGGAAAAAAGATTAAAAATAGTAAATTTTATATCTCAAGATTTACAAAATTATTCTATAGGAATTGGTGGTACTAATTCTATTGATATAACAATAAAAGGGATTGATAAAGCTTATGGAGTCAAAAAACTCAGTGAATTCTTTAAAGTACCTTTATCAAGAATACTTTTCATAGGAGACAAATTAGATGAAGGAGGTAATGATTATCCAGTAAAAAAACTAGGGATAACAACTATTGCAGTAGTAGACGAAAATGAGACAGAACACTTATTAAATAAATGGTTAAATTAAAATAACCTATAAAATATAGGTTATTTTAAAAAATTTATCTATGCCTTAGGCTTACAGTCTTGCCTTCAGCTTTACGTTTTTTCTTTGCTGCAATTTTTCTTTTCTTATTCATAGAAAATATACTACCATAAAAAAATTATAATTCAAAAACACTCTAGGGATAGAGTGTTTTTGAATATATGAGATTTATCCTAAGATTGCTGCAAGGTTTTATTCAGATTTTATCTCCTCATCTTCTTTTGGTGAATCTGTAGTATCTTTAGCTTCAGCATCTTTTGTTTCATTTGTTGGATTTTCTTCTTTTGGAGCGTTTTTTTGAATATGCTCCCCTATTTTTTGCATTTCAGTTGATAAAGCAGCCGATACAGTTTCGATGGCAGACTTATCGTTTCCTTCTTTGGCTTTTTTAAGCTCATCTATTTTCACTTGAACATCAGTTTTAATTTCATCTGTAATATTTGCAGAATGTTCAAGAATTGCTTTTTCAGCTGAAAATATAACCATCTCAGCTGTATTCTTTGTATCTACAAGGTCCTTTTTCTTAGCATCTTCATCTGCGTGAATTTCTGCATCTTTTTTCATTTTCTCAATATCGTCTGGAGTAAGACCACTTGATGCTTCTATTCGAATAGATTGCTCTTTTCCTGTTGCTTTGTCTTTAGCTTTAACTTGAAGTATACCATTGGCATCCACATCAAATGTAACTTCAACTTGTGGCATGCCACGAGGAGCTGGTGCTATACCATCGAGAACAAACCTACCAAGAGATTTATTATCATTAGCCATTGGTCTTTCTCCTTGAGTAATATGTATTTCAACAGAAGGTTGATTATCTACCGCTGTAGAGAACACTTGAGATTTTGATGATGGAATAGTTGTATTACGATCAATAAGTTTTGTTGCAACCCCTCCTAATGTCTCTATTCCTAAAGAAAGAGGAATAACATCAAGCAATAGTACGTCTCTAACATCACCTTGAAGGACTCCTCCTTGCACAGCTGCCCCTAGAGCTACAACTTCATCAGGATTAATATTCCTATTTGGTTCTTTTCCGAAGAATTTTTGAACTTCCTCTACGATCTTTGGCATACGAGTTTGACCTCCAACCATTATAATTTGATTTATTTCACTAATTTTAAAAGTTGAAACATCCATTGCTCTTTTAGTAATTTCTATAGATCTGTCTATAAATTCAGATGCGAGTTCTTCTAATTTTGCTCTACTTATTTTCAAAAGTAAATGTTGAGGACCGGCATCAGTACTTGTAATAAATGGAATATTAATTTCTGTTTCTAATGTTGTCGAAAGTTCTATTTTTGCTTTTTCTGCTGCTTCATCAAGTCTTTGTAATGCTAGTGGATCCTTTGATACATCTACCCCAGAAGTTTTTTTGAATTCATCAGCGATCCAATTGATAATTTTAAGATCTATATCTCTACCTCCCATCAATGCATCTCCGTCTGTAGATTTAACCTCTATGACATCTTCAGTAACCTCAAGAACAGAAACGTCCAAAGTTCCTCCACCAAAATCATAAACAACTATTTTTTCATTCTTTTTTGTATTAAAACCATAAGCAAGAGCTGCGGCTGTTGGTTCGTTAATAATACGTTTAACATCAAGACCTGCAATTGCTCCAGCATCTTTGGTTGCTTTACGCTGAGCATCATTAAAATAAGCAGGTACTGTAATAATAGCTTCTGTTATTTTTTCACCAAGTTTTGCTTCTACATCAGCTTTAATTTTTTGTAAAATCATAGCCGAAACTTCTTCTGGTCGATAATCTTTATCATTTAATTTAACTAAGACTCCTCCATCAGCTCCTTTAGAAACCTTAAATGGTGAAGTTGCTATTACTTTATCCATTCCAGGATCATCATATTTGTGTCCCATAAAACGCTTAATACCATAAATAGTATTTTGAGGATTTGTGACAGCTTGACGTTTTGCTAGTAAACCAACAAGTCGATCACCTGTTTTTCCTACAGCCACAATAGAAGGGGTTGTACGAGAACCTTCTATATTTTCAATAATTTTTGGTTGACCTCCTTCAATAATGGCAACAGCGCTATTTGTAGTCCCTAAGTCTATTCCTATTATTTTACCCATATATTTATTTATATTTAATGCTAATGATTTAAAAAGTTTTTATAATTACCTAATTCAAGTATTTTTACAGAAAATTCATGGTCGTGAAATACTTGTATAAGTACACTATAACTGATATTATATACACATGTCAAATAAAAAAAGTTTTTCTAAAGAAATACTAAGATTATTAGGTCAAAAACCGGCTATTTCAATAGAAAATCTTGTTGATGATATCAAACATCAAGATGGTAATAAAAATGTATTAACAGCTATTTCTCGCTCACTTAAGGGGCTAGAAAACTCTGGTTTAGTAGAAAACACATCATCTGGTCAAAGTACGTACGCAAGACTAACCAAAGATGGTAGGAAAAAGCTTCATAGTATCAAATTAGACCATGATAATACTCTTGTTGACCCAACATGGGATGGTAAGTGGAGAGTAATACTTCTTGATCTACCCGAAAATCGTAAAGACGAACGAGATGCACTAAGATATTTACTAAAAAAAGCTAGTTTTGTATGTTTAAAAAATTCTGTTTGGATATCCCCTTTCCCTTATGAAAACTTATTCACAAATATAAAAAAGGATTTCTCACTCACCACAGAATTAATGATATTTGTCACTAATACTCTAGATTCTGAAACCGAACAAGCATTTTTTGAATTGATTAAATAAAAACTAGCAAGGACTGTCCTTGCTAGTTTTTATTATTATGTCATTTATTATTTAAGCACATTCACATAAACTTTTGCTGGTCGAATGATATTCTCATCTAAGATAAAACCTTTTTGAATTATTTTTGAAATAGTATGGTCGAGTTCTATATTTTGAGTCTCCTCTTCAGAAATTGCCTCGTGTTTTGTAGGATCAAATATCTCTCCTACTTCACCAAATAGTTTAAGTCCATGAGATTCCAGTGTTGACATAAGTTGCTGGTAAATATATTCAACACCACTTCGCCATGCAGGCTCAACTTTATCCCAAGCTTCTTTGTTGCTAAATGCCATTTGAAAACTGTCTACTACTGGTATTAATTTATGCATCCAATCTTCTTCTACTAATTTTTTTATTCTTTTTTTATCTTCAGTTGTTGTTTTTTGTAAATTGGCATAATCAGCTAAAGCTCTTTGCCATCCATCTAAGTATTCTGTCCTTTCTTTTTCTAATTCTTTTATTCTATCTTGAAGTTTCTTAATTTTATTTGGTGCACTAATTTCATCAGTATTTTCATCAAAATCTACTACTTCAGAATCAACAATAATATCTTCTTCAAAATTATCTAAATTTTGATTTTCTTCATCTTTCATAATCATGATTATACTAAAAATTTTAAATAAAAAAAGCCCTAAAAATAGGGCTAAATTATTATTTCTATAAAGGTCTCTTCAAAAAATGATTGCAGGCGTAGTCCGACGCCTCGTTTTTTAGGTTTAAAACCTAATCCTTTATCGGATTTTAACTATACCTAAAAAAATAAAAATGTAAAGTATTTAAAATATTAAATAAAAAAACTCCCGTAGGAGTATTTTTTTATCTTTTTGACCACTGTGGTGCTTTTCGGGCTTTTTTAAGTCCAAATTTACGTCTTTCTTTAGAGCGTGGATCACGCTTAAGAAATCCTGCTTGTTTAAGTTTTGGTTTGTCTTCTTCGTTTTCAACAACTAAACCTCTAGAAATACCATGACGAACAGCTTCAGCTTGAGAGTGTATTCCTCCACCTTTTACATGAACACTTACTGAATAGTTTTCACCTTTTATTGTATTTGCGAATGGATCACTAACTATTTTTTGTAATTCTTCAGTAACAAAATATGTTGCCAAATCTTTATCGTTAATAAGATAAGAAGTTTTAGTAGCAGAAGTTATTCGAACTCTTGCAGTTGATGTTTTTCGACGTCCTATAGTTTCTATATATTTTTTCTTTGTTTTTTCCATAAAAATTATTCAGTAATAGTTAATTTTTTCATCATAGGTTTTTTTAATTTGTTGTCAGGAAGCATACCTTTAACAGCATTTTCAACAATAAAAGAAAATCCTTTTTTATTAGTAACATGTGCCATATTTTCAAGTTTTAATCCTCCTGGATATCCTGAAAAACTTTTATATTGTTTTTCTAGCATTTTTCTAGGATCTTTTTTTATTTTTGATGCATTTACTACAGATACAGTATTCTCTGATATTGCATTACGTGCAAATGAAGTTTCATTTTTACCCATAAGTATTGTAGCTATTTCTGTAGCTAGTCTTCCAAGTGATTTATTTGTTGCATCGATAGTATAATTCATATCTTTATATTAAATAAGTTCAATAACAGCCATAGACGCTCCATCGCTCTTACGAGAAACTAGTTTAGTAATACGTGTATATCCTCCAGCACGTTCTGTATAACGAGGAGCAACTGTTGTCATAAGTTTTTCAACTATTTCATTGTTGTTATAAAATCCAGCCAATAGATTACGTCTATTAGCAAGTGTTGGAGTTTTTGCTTTTGTAATCATTTTTTCAATACGTGGACGAAGCTCTTTAGCTTTTGCTTCAGTAGTCAAAATACGCTCATGAGTAATAAGAGAAGCCGCAAGACCTTTCAATAAAGCTGTCCTAGCATTGTTCTGTCTTCCAAATTTTCTATTTGCATCATGGTGTCTCATGTTGATATTACTTTATACTCTATTATTCCTTTAAAGACAAGTCGAAACTAGCCAAAACCTCTTTTATTTCTGTAATTCCTTTATCTCCTATACCATCAATTTCTAATAAGTCGTTTACATGCTTCCTAGCAATCCCTCCTACTGTTCTTATATTTGCAGCAGAAAGTGCATTAAGAGTACGAGTTGAAAGTCCAATTGAATCAATACGATTTTTTAAAACATCAGTAACGTCTACGTCTTCTTCTTCTGAATTAATATTTTTATCTGAATCACTCTGACTGTCATCTGAAATATTTTTTGTTGAAACTTTTGACTGAATAGCATCAATAACTACATTTGCTTCAACTGAAACAACAGCCGCAAGTTGATGAATCATAATATTTACAGACTGCTCCAATGCGGTACGAGGACTTATTGTACCATCTGTTTCAATTGTCATGCGCAAACGATTAAAGTTTGTTTTATCACCAACACGCATTTCTTCTACATCATAACTTACTCTTCGGATTGGTGAAAATATTGCATCTAAAAACAAAGTTCCTATTTCAGCTTTTTGTTTGTGATGTTGTTCTCGAGAAACAAAACCCAAACCACGCTCTATAGTAAATTCAATATTCAAAGTTGTTTTAGTTGTTATTTCACAAATATATTGATCTGTATTTAATATAGATACTGATCCTTTAGCTTCAATATCTGCTGCAGTAATAATTTTAGGTCCTTTAACAGAAAGAGTTACCTTTTGAGGTTCGTCAGATTCCATAGCAAAACGAATATTTTTTAAATTCAAAAGAATAGTAATAACATCTTCTTTTATTCCTTCAATTGTAGAAAATTCATGACTTACTCCTTCTATTTTTACAGCTGTAACTGCTGATCCTCTAAGTGAAGAAAGTATCACCCTACGAAGAGAATTTCC
>JAYTQE010000033.1:0-45514 GCA_043746875.1 Minisyncoccota bacterium | reverse complement strand
GTTACGTACGACAGTAAAAAAAGTTGCACCAAAAGCAGAAGAGAGTATCAGTTATGGTATGCCTGCATACAAATTAAATAGTAAACCCATAGTATATTTTGCAGCCTTCAAAAATCACATAGGATTCTACGCGACTCCAAGTGCTCATATAAAATTTATAAAAGAGCTTTCAAAATACAAACAAGGAAAAGGTTCTGTTCAGTTTCCATTAAATAATGCACTTCCTATAAGTTTAATTACTAGGATGATAAAATTTAAAAAAGCCCAAATAAAAAACACGAACTAGTCATGTTTTTTTTTATTGTAATTTTATATACACGAGTCGGACCACTGTCATGTTCTTATACTAAAATGTTTTTGCGGAAGCGGTGAGATTCGAACTCACGGTCCCCTTACGAGGACTCCTGTTTTCAAGACAGGTGCATTCGACCACTCTGCCACGCTTCCTTTGTGTCGAAGTTTATGAACTCTACCATAGCAAAAGTGTATTTTCAACATGTTCATGTTAATCTGCAATATATGAAATACTTAGGGGTAGATTATGGGACTAAAAGAGTAGGGCTTGCTATTTCTGATGAAGATGGAAATTTTGCTTTCCCTTACGGTATAGTTGAAAATAAAAAAGTAATAAAAACAATAGAAAATATATCTAAAAAAGAAAAAATTGATATTATAATCTTAGGAAATTCAAATGCAACAAATGGTTATGAAAATGATATTTCAAATGAAATTAATTCTTTTAAGTCCAAACTTGCACTTGCTATAGAGACTAGTATTTTCTTAGAAAGAGAAGACTTTTCTTCCTTTGAAGCTCATAGATATCAAGAAAAAAAGGGACACAGAGATGATTCTGCTGCAGCAATTATACTTCAGAGATTTCTTGATAAAAAGAAAAAATAAACTACACTTTAATTTATGACATATATTAATTATGAGGATTTCAAAAAAATGGATATTAGAGTTGGGACTATTCGAGAAGTTTCTCCAGTTCCCGATACTGACAAATTGCTTATCTGTCAGGTTGACTTCAACGAAGTTGACGATCTTGGTAATAAAAAATTAAGACAAATTATCTCAGGTATTCATGAATTTTATCCAGACTATAAAAAGCTTATTAATAAACAAGTTCTTTATATAGTAAATCTAGAACCAAGAACAATAAAAGGATACCAAAGCCAAGGAATGCTCATGGCTGTTGATGGTATTGATGGTTCTCCAATATTTCTTATTCCAGAAAAAGATGTAAACAGTGGATCTGTCGTGCGATAGATTGAATCATATCGTATAATAGATATGTGAGGTTTTCACTTACAAGATTTTTTCCAACACCAAACTTTTTTGATATTCCAAGCGCAGGGATAGATTTTTCTGATTCGACTATGCGTTTCATTAAGCTTGCAAAAAAACCAAACGGTATCATGCCGGAAGAATACGCAGAAAAAACAATACCCGAAGGTTGTATGAAAGACGGTAAGATAATAGATAATCAAAAGTTCGTAACTTTTTTAAGTGACATTAAGAAAAAATTTAACTTGAAATATGTAAGGGTTTCGATACCAGAATCTCAAATATATTCTTTTACATTGTCTTTAGACGTAGTAGTTTCAAATGATATAAGATCAGCAATAGAGATAGTAATAGAAGATAATATCCCCCTTAAAACAATTGAGACAATTTTTGATTACCATATTTTATCTACAACAGATGATACTATTTTAGTGCAAGTTGTCGCTATTTCTGAAGTTGTTTCAAGAATGTATTTTGAAGCATTTATGTCCTCTGGCATGGTACCAGTTTCTTTTGAATTAGAAGGTCAAGCTATTGCAAGAGCAGTTATTAAACCAAATGATAATAAGTCTTATATGGTTGTTGATTTTGGAGCAAATAGAACAGAAATAACAATCTTAACAAAAGGATCTGCTATTTATACTGCAACTCTTGATTTTGGTGGTAAAAATTTCACAAAAACAATAGCAAAAGAATTGAATATCTCTGAAGAAGAAGCAATAAAAATAAAAAAAGATCAAGGACTGAATTTGTCTAGTGGAGACAAGACACTTTTTAATGCTATGAGTAAAGATTTAAATATTTTGACAGAAGAAATAAACAAAAGATATATTTACTGGCATGAAAAGAAAAGTCAGATTGAAAATTTTGACCAAATTGAAACAATTTATTTATGTGGAGGTCATAGTAATTTATTAGGACTAGATGATTATTTAAAAAATAGTTTAAAATTAAATGTTGTACAAGTGAATCCTTGGATAAATTGTCTTTCTTTCGAAGATGCTATTCCTGGTATGTCCAGAGAAATGTCAATGAGTTATGTTACTGCGATAGGTCTTGCACTGGCAGATTATATTTATGATTAATTTATTACCATATGAAGAAAAAAAAATAATAAAAAGTATACGTAAATTACGTATACTAACTGTTGTTTTTTGGGGGATGACAATACTTATGATAATTGCTTTATTTTTATTATTACCAACTATTTTCACTGTAAATTCAAGATACTCTATAGTAGATAATCAAATAAAAAAATTAAAAGAAGGAGGGAGTATTATAGATGCTTCTGATATTGAAAACCTTAATAATCGTATAACAAATCTTGACCAGAAACTAAATATGGAAACTATTTTATCACCAAGTTTTTATATAAATTATATAAAAACATTAACCCCAAAAGGTGTAATTATTACTAGTTTTGATATGGATAATAAAAATCTAACTCTAAAAGTAGAGGGTATTTATATATCTAGAGTTCAACTTCAAGATTTTTTAGAATTTCTTAGGAGTAGTAATTTAATTGAGTCTGTGGACTCACCGCTTTCTAATTTTGTTAAAAATGAAAATGGAAGTTTTTATCTCTTAATAAAATTAAAATAATAAAAATATGAAACAAATTTTAAAAAAACATATTATTATATTTATAATTGCACTCACATGCTTTTTTGCTGTAGTTATTGGTTTTGTATTTTTATTTAAAAAGTTTAATCAAATGTTCAACCAGGTTAATTCTTCAAAAGAAAGACTTGTTTCTTTTGAAGAAAATAAAAAGATTTTTTCTGAAGAGTCAAAAGATTTGGATAATATAAAAAATAAAACAGATAGTTTAGAAAAATACATAATAACACAAGCAACTGTTCCTAATTTATTATCTAGTTTTGAATCTTTGGCTAAAAATAACAACCTAGATTTTTCTATTTCATCTGTTGTTGCTCCTGATATTAATTACCCAGAATCAAAGTTTAGTATAGGTTTTATGGCAAAAGGGAAAGAAGAGGATATTGCCAAGTTTTTGTTTTTATTAGAACATCAAACATATCAAATTAATTTTGTACAATTTTTACTTAAACATAATATTTCCCTAGAAAAAGTAGTTGGAAATGAAAAAAAATTTGAAGTTGTTACAAACCAAGAAAATCCAACTGAATTAACAGCAAGTATTCAAATAATAAGTTATTAATATGGAACCAGTTTTTTCTAAAAAAATATATAAAAATAATTTCTTAAAAAGAAAAGTATTTAATCCCCATACTTTTTGGAATCATATATTAATATTATTTATTATTTTATTAACACTTGAGCTATTTATTTTTAGCTGGTATTTCCTTTTTATTTCTCAAAAATTAGATGCTCCAGCTATTGTTAAGCTTGAAACCAATAAAGACAAAATAGAGCTTATGAGTAGAACACTAGATAAAATAGATAAGACGATAAACGAAAGAGTTATTGATCAAATAACCCCAAATTAAAATGATTTGCTTGGTGCGCCCTGAGGGATTCGAACCCCCGACCTTTGCTGTGTAAAAGCACTGCTCTACCAACTGAGCTAAGAGCGCTCATAAATATTCTGAGCCTACCAAAACAACTAAGAGCGTATAAAACGCTAGAAATAGCATACTTAAAAAATGATAGTTTTGCAAATTTTATTTGTTCATATAGTATGTAGGTACCAATGCTCCCGTAGTTAAATGGATATAACTGCGGACTTCTAAGCCGTTATTGTAGGTTCGATTCCTACCGGGAGCACTAAGAATAATGAAGTTGTTTTTAAATATAGATAAATTTGCTATTTTATAATCCACGATTTAGTCGTTGTGACCTCTATAAAATAAGTATAGAGTAAACTATTATTATAAGTTAATGATATAATCTAAATATGATTTTTGGAGAAAAAGGAATAGAGCAAAAGCACTGGAGCGAGGTTAATCTTCAGATTGCTATATCTAAAATGAAAGAAGAAGCACCTATGTTTGGAGAAGGAGGGAATACTGGAGAGCGTGAAGGTAAGTATTTTGCCATGGGATTTGAACTTAGAGAATCAGAATACCAAATTTTCCTTGATAAGTTTGAAAAACTTTCTGGTGAAATTATTACTATAAAAAAGGATGAATTAAAAAAAGTAGCTTAATAAAAAAAACTCCCTAATGGGAGTTTTTTTTATTAATTTTTAGCTTCCTCTCTACGTCTTACAATTTCCTCTGTAAGTTCTTCTTCACTTCCGTAATAAACATCTCCTTCGACCATAGTGTATGCTTTTCTCATATTCCCTTTAGCATCAGTTGCTTCTAATGGCATTATTGGTCTTGTTGGGCCTGTTTCTGGTTGTTCCATATATTTGACATATTATTATATTAATGTTACCATTATACACGAAATAAAACCTTTGTCAAAATGATTATTCCTATTGATGGTGAATTCAACAAGAATATGGTTAAGCAGTTTAAGATTTCATTAAGAAGAGTACTACCTACTCAACGAGAAATTAGAATTAGAATTAATTCCCATGGAGGAGATGTTGAAAGTATGGCAATAATGAATGGATTTGTATACTACTTTACACAGTACAAATATCACTTTATAGCTGAAATTGAATATGCAGAATCATCAGCTATGCTCTTTGCTGTTAATATGCACGAAAGAATTGTTTGTGATAAAAGTTTCGGTGCTATACATCTACCTGAGTCAAAAGATAAATCAACAAAGATTCAGCAAACAAAACATTTTATTTCAATTTTTGAGAAACAGACAAAAATGGATATTTCCAATATTGAAAGACTTAATAATGTTATGTTGTCTTCTACTGATCTTCTTGATTTAGGGATTGCCACAAAAAAAGTACCTTTTTTCTAAAACCGTGATTAATCACGGTTTTTTATTTTTCAGTGTAAACTGGTAGATATGATAAATATTCTAATGGAAACAAAAGATTTTTTGGTAATAAACAAACCTGCAGGTTTGATGGTTCATAGCGATGGTAAGCGTAATGATCCAACACTAACAGATTGGATCATTGAAAAATATCCAGAAATAATAGATGTTGGAGAAAAAGCAATATTTGGGAATAAAGAAATTGATCGTCCAGGTATAGTGCATAGACTAGACGAAGATACATCAGGCGTACTCATTATTGCAAAAACATCAAATTCTTTTTCTTATTTCAAAAATCTTTTTATGAATAAAGAAATTGAAAAAGAATATCATGCATTTGTTTGGGGTCATTTCAAAGAATCATTTGGTGTAGTAGATATACCTATTGGTCGAAGTTCTGGAGATTTTCGGAAATGGCTTGCTGGGCGAGGCGTAAGAGGAGAAACAAGAGAAGCATTTACAAAATGGCAAGTAATAAATCAATTTGAAGACGAAAATAAAGATAATTTTTCTTTTATTAAATTATTCCCTAAGACAGGTAGAACTCACCAATTAAGAGTCCATATGAAATATATGCAGAGACCTATAGTTTCAGACAGTCTTTATTCTTCATCAAAAAGACAAGCACTAAATTTTGAGAGGTTGGCACTACATGCTTACAAAATCACTTTTAAGGACTTAAATGGTGACGAAATAGAGGTAGTAGCCCCATATCCAGAAGATTTTAAAAATGCTGTTGCTAAGTATAGTATTTCGTGATAGTATTTTGACCTATATGGAAACAAAGAATTTTACTCCAGTTGATATTGAGTCAAGAAAATCTTTAGCTTTTAGCTCAGGCGACTCAGTTCGTGTTTGGTCAAAAATACAAGATAAGGGTAAATTTAGACTTCAAGCTTTTGAAGGAATAGTTTTAGCTCGTAAACATGGAACAGGGCCATCTGCTACTTTTACAGTACGCAAAATTTCTAATTCTGTAGGGGTTGAACGTATTTTCCCACTTTACTCTCCAATGATTGATCGTATCGAAATTACAAAAAAGACAAAAACAAGAAGAAGTAAACTTTATTATATTCGTGATAAGGCAACAAAAGAAATTCGTCGCAAAATGAAACAAATTCTTGGTGGAAAAATTGAAGCTCAAGAAATTGAAAACGAAGAAGTTTCAGAAGAATCTGGAACTGAATAAAATAGTTTATAATATATTTCTTGCACGAGTGGCGGAACTGGTATACGCGCACGATTGAGGTTCGTGTGCCGCAAGGCGTGGAGGTTCAATTCCTCTCTCGTGCACTAAAAAAAATGCTTAGAGATTTTATCTCTGGGCTTTTTTTGTATTTTCATTTAGAATAAAGTAATGACAATTAATATTATAATTGCTTTCGGAGCTTGTTTGCTTGGTATAGCGTGCTCTCTTTATATTTTTTTAAAAAAAATAAGACATGATAAATTGATCTGCCCAAGAGAACATCCTTGTGACAGTGTTTTACATAGTAGATTTTCAAAAACATTTGGCATACCTAATGAAATTTTAGGAATATTTTATTTCTTAAGTGTAGGAACTATTTTGATGATACCTTGTTCTGGTATGGTAACATCTTGGCTTTTGTATATTTTGTTTTTTATGTTGATTATCGGACTTTTGTTTTCAATATATCTTGTCATGGCACAGATTTTAATAATTAGATCATGGTGTTTTTGGTGTGCAGGGATAGCTCTTTCTAATTTGATTTTATTTATCAGTTTATCTTCTATACCGATAGCGCAATTTGATTTTATTTTAGCATCACAAAAGGTAATGTGGGTTATTGTACATAGTATAGGTTTTATATTGGGAATAGGAGCGGCAACAATTACAGATATATTATTTTTTAGATTTCTAAAAGATGGAAAAATATCTCAAGAAGAAAAAGACACAATGGACACACTCTCTAGTGTTATATGGGTAGGTTTAGCAATACTTATAGTGAGTGGAATTGCATTGTTTATTCCAGAGGCTAGTAAACTAGCTGTGTCCTCAAAGTTTTTATTAAAAGTTGTTGTTGTTAGTGTGATTATTTTAAACGGACTAATATTAAATATGTTCGTGGCCCCTCATATAAGAAGGCTTAGTTTTGCTGAAGATAAAATATCAAGACGTTTTAGAAGAATAGCTTTTGCATTGGGTGGTATATCTATAACATCATGGTACTTAGCTTTTATTTTAGGTTCTTTGAGGTCTATAAGTACAGACTTCATCACAGCTGTTGTGCTTTATGGGGTACTACTTTCTTGTGTAGTTATAGGTTCTCGTATTTTTGAAAATCATCTTTCAAAGAATAAAGAAGTATCAGCTCTAGATTAAATACTCTATTTCTGGTATAACAAAAACTCTACTAATAAAATTTAATTTCATGGGGCTTATGGTGTAACGGTTAACACTGAGGTTTGTGGAACCTTCGATTCGGGTTCGATTCCCGATAGGCCCCCAATAATAAAAATATTCTTACAAGGCTTGCTATATCAGCAGCTGATGTTAGGATGAATTTAAACAAATAAACAATATTGATCTATAAAAATTAAATAATACAAAAATGAAAAATCTTATTAGAAATATCAGCTTAGGTATATTTTTACCTATAACCGTTTGGTGGTTTGATATTAGGTTTATTGTTTGGATTTTAGAACCTAAACATAGCTTAATAAATAGTATTTATGTGTACGTGATAGTTTTACTTCTAGTATCTCTTTCTTTTATAGGCGGATACTTATTAGCAAGAACTGAAAAAATTAGGAAATATTGGGTTAGATTTACTTTTGCTATTTTAGCTTCAGTATTATTTTTGCCAGTATTTGTAATTATCTGTCCAATAGGAGCTTTATTTATATGGATTTTTTATAAATTGAAATATCCAAAAGTTGTTTGCTTGATAGTTTCTATTATTTCACTTACAGCCATGACGGCATTGATGATTTTTGTTACAGAGAAAGGCAATATAGATGTTGTAAAAAAATCAAAAAGTGCAGTTATAGTTATGAATCATCGAGGGTCAGCAGATTATTTTCTTGCATCATGGATAGCTTTTTCAAAAAATTGGAGAGCTATGATAGGTAAAAATTTATTTAAAATATGGGGTTTTAAATGGTTTTTTTCAGCAGTAGGATTTCCTATCGAGAGAGAAAATAACGCTACTAATAAAAGAGGAACTACAGTTCAGAAGGCAAAAGATTTTTTGATTGAGAATAGAGATTCTTTTGTAATTATCTTTCCAGAAGCTACAAGAAATAGGACAAATAAACCAAGTCTTGATTTTAAATATGGAGCTTTTAATATAGCCTGTGAACTAGGATTGGATATAATACTGGTAGTTGCGTCTGGAAGTGAAAAATGGAGATTTCCAAGTGAGCAAGATATAACTTCTTATGTTAAGAAAAAACAAAATATTAGATCTATTTTTAATAAATTTAAAAGTTATCTAATTCAATTTTTTAAGCAAGGGATAAATCCTAGTATTATTAAATTAATATATTTAGACCCAATATCAACAGTAGGAAAATCTTCCAAGGAAGTTATGTTAGAAGTAAGAAGAAAAAATGACGAATACTATTTAAGGTATTCAAAAAAAGCGGAGTAATTCCGCTTTTTTGTTTTTTTTGAAAATTTTAAAAGTACTGGTATACTCTGAGCCATCATGAATTCTAAAGATTATTTATTTCCAGCCAAGACAGAGATTGAAAAAAAGGCAGCTTTTTATGATAATTATAATTATAATGAATTTTGGAAAGGAAGAGACTATGAAAGTGAATCTGATAATATAGCTGTTCTAAATTTTCTTAAAAAAACAAAAACAAATAACAATTGCATCATTGATGTAGGTGGTGGTTTGGGTAGATTGGTTCCTATATATATAGATCTTTTCAAAGAAGCCATACTTCTTGACCCTTCTATTATGCAATTGGAGGAGACAAAAAAACGCATTGGGGATAAGTATCCAAACTTATCTTTCATTAGAGGGATATCTGAAAATATACCACTAAATAACAAATCAGTTGATGTCATTGTTTGTGTAAGAGTTTCTCATCATATCCCAAAAATCGAAAACACTTTTTTAGAATATAATAGAATCCTTTCTAGTGGAGGATATTTGATATTTGATGTGGCAAATAAAATTCACTTAAAAGCTAGATTGAAAACATTTTTTAATAAACAAAAAAGAAAAGAACTTTTTAACAAAGAAATAAACGAAGTAAATAGTAAAAATAAAGAGGTGCCTTTTGTTAACCATAATCCAAAAGAAATTATAAAAGATCTTGAAAAATTAGATTTTGAGATTATTAAAATAAGATCAGTTTCAAATTTAAGATCAGGATTTTTAAAAAAAATATTACCATTTAAAATACTTGTTTTTATAGAATCTTGTCTACAAAAACCTTTAGGAAAAATATATTTTGGACCAAGTATTTTTATTTTGGCTAGAAAAAAATAATAAATAAAATTCAATCTTAATTATTAAATCTTGACCTAATGGATAAAGACAAATAAGATAATGTTTATGGAGAACTATCAAATACTATTATTTTATAAATATGTATATATAGATGAACCTCAAAATGTAAGAGACTGGCTTTTTGATGTCTGCCAAGAATATGGACTTAAAGGAAGATTAATAGTGTCAAAAGAAGGATTAAATATTACCCTTGAAGGATTAACTCATAATACTGAGACATTTATTAAGCTTTTAGAAACAGACGTAAGGTTTCATAATATTCACTATAAAAGAAGTGTAGGTACGGGTAATGCTTTTCCAAAATTATCAGTAAAGGTTAGGTCGGAACTTGTATCGGCACATCTTGGAACTTGTGATATTGATCCAAATGAAGTTACAGGAAAGCATTTAGAGCCAGAAGAGTTGCACAGTTGGATTTCTGAAGGTAGAGAATTTTATATTGTAGATATGCGCAATGCATACGAACATGCTATAGGTAAATTTGCAGGATCCCTTACTCCTCCAATGAATAATTTTCGAGACCTACCCAAAATTACAAAAGATTTGAAGCACTTAAAAAATAAAACAGTCTTAACAGTATGTACAGGAGGAGTACGTTGCGAGAAGGCAAGTGGATACTTAATAAAGCAAGGTTTCACTGATGTATATCAATTAAGTGGTGGAATAGTTTCATATATGGAACTATATCCTAACGAAGATTTTGAAGGGAAATTATATGTTTTCGATGGTCGTGTTGCTATCGGTTTTTATACAGATGACCCAAAACATGTAATTATTGGCAAGTGTGAAAATTGTGAAGAAAAATCAGAAAATATGGTTGATTGCCGAAATGAAAGGTGTAATGGACAATTTATAATTTGTCAAAAATGTCAAAAGAAACAAATTGAAACTAAAGGTATTAATTATTGCCCAAAAGGTTGCCAAAAAACATCTAGATCTTTTTTTACTAATATAATCAAAAAAATTAAATTTTTTCTCAGGTAAAATTGTAAAAAGATTTTATTTTAGGTATAGTTTTCTGATGGAGATAATTAAGGGGTCATTGCACCCGCTATCAATAATTACAGATGAAATTGTATCCATTCTTGCCAAACAAGGTTTTTCTATAGAGCTTGGTCCTGAACTTGAAGATGAATATCATAATTTCGATGCTTTGAATATACCAAAAGATCATCCAGCTCGCGATATGCAAGATACATTTTGGATTAAGGAGCACCCAGGATATGTTATGAGAACACATACTTCTCCTGTACAAATTCGTTATATGGAAAAAAACAAACCACCGTTTGCAATAATCGCCCCGGGTAAGGTTTTTCGAAACGAAGCAACCGACTCAACACATGAGGTTCAGTTTAATCAAGTAGAAGGACTTGTTGTTGGAGATAATATCACCTTTGAACATATGAAAGGGGTACTGCTTTCTTTTTTCAAAGAATTATTTGGTGAAAATACAGAAATTCGTCTTCGTCCAAGTTTCTTCCCATTTGTCGAGCCTGGATTTGAAGTTGATGCTAAGGTTGGAGAAAAATGGCTTGAAATAGGCGGGGCCGGGATGGTTCATCCAGATGTGTTTAAATCGGTAGATTATGATTCAAAAAAAGTAACTGGTTTTGCATTTGGTATAGGTATTGATAGAGTAATGATGATTAAATATCAAATTTCAGATGTAAGACTTTCTTATCAAGGAGACCTAAGGTTGAATCAGTGGTAATTTGATGAAATCATTATGAAATATTCTTATAATTGGATACAAAAACATATAGAAGAAAAACTACCTAAACCAGAAGAACTTCAAGAGGTGATTATTTTCCATGCCTTTGAAGTTGAATCCCTTAATGAAATCGACGGAGATACAATAATGGATATCAAGGTTTTACCCGACAGAGCTAGTGACTGTTTGTCGCACTACGGTATGGCAAGAGAGATTTCTGGATTACTTAATTTAAATCTCAAAAAATTAGAAAATAAAGACTTACCAAATGTAGATTTAGTTTTACCTGTTGAAATTAGATCAAATAATTGTTCTAGGTATATTACTATTTCTATAAATAATGTTTCAGTTGGCCCTTCTCCGGAATGGCTAAAGAAATCAATTGAAAGTATTGGTCAAAGGTCTATTAACAATATAGTTGATATTACAAATTACATACTACAAGATTTAGGGCAACCAGTTCATGTATTTGATGCTGATAAAATTGATGGAGGTATTATAGTTCGAGAAGCATATGAGGGTGAAAAAATAATTACATTATCTGACGAAAATAAAAATCTAAATAATGAGACTATTGTCGTAGCAGACTATCTAGGAGCTTTAGCTATTGCCGGAATCAAAGGTGGCAAAATAGCTGAATTAGGTAATGATACAAAAAATATTGTATTAGAAATTGCAAATTTTAACCCATCAAATATTCGCAAAACATCACAAAATCTTTTCTTAACAACTGATGCCTCAAAAAGGTTTGAAAACAATCTATCACCAGAAGGTGCTTTAGCTGCAGCTAAATATGCTACAGCACTGATAGTAGAAATTGCTGGAGGTGAAATTGTTGGAGTTAAGGATTATCACAAAAAACAACAACATCAAAAAAATATAACTTTTAAAGTTGAAGATATTGCAAGGATTTTAGGAAAAATAACAAACAAAGAAATCTCTGACATTTTTGATAGATATAAATACAACTATTCTTTTGAAAATGATGTATTTAATTTAGAGGTTCCATATTTCAGATCTGATATTCTCGGAGCACATGATATAGCTGAAGAAATAGGAAGAGTTAATGGTTATGAAAAAATTACACCATTAGGACTACCTTTTTCCCTCGATATTAATAAAAATAAAATTTTTGAAAATATTTCTAGTATTAAAAATTATTTAATTAACAAAGGATTCTGTGAAGTCATGACATCCTCTTTTCAGAAAAAAGGGGACATATGTGTAATTCATGGATCAAAAGATAAAAATTATTTGAGATGTAATTTATCAACAGCAATCAAAGAAAGTTATGATAAAAATAAACAAAATACCCTATTATTAGAAGTAGAAAAAATAAAAATATTTGAAATTGGAACAGTGTTTTTCTTGATGGATGATAAATTAAGAGAAGAAATTCGTGTAGCTACAATTGATGATGGTAATGTTTTAGAATTACCTATCGATGAATATATAAAAATAAATAATATTTCTTCAGACTCTGTAAGCTTTAATAGATCTCAATTGAAATCAGATCCTTTTATTCTCTGGTCTAATTATCCTTACATAACTCGAGACCTATCAGTTTGGGTTAAAGAAGAAGATTTAAAAAATAAATTAATAGAAATTTTAGAATCTTTTGCAAAAAAATACTGCTTTAAAAAACCTTATAAATTTGATGAATTTTCAAAAAATGGAAATGTTAGTCTTGGATATAGATTTATTTTCCAATCCTCTGAAAAAAATCTGACAGAAAAAGAAGTAACTATTTGGTGGGATTTATTAATTAAAGAGATTAATAAATATGATTCTTTTGAAATAAGGTAATTTTTGCTATAATAACAAAATGAAGTATATTTTTTCAGGAATTTTAATTGTAGGATTAATTTTAGCTTTGTTTTTTTGGATCAAAAATAATCCCAGTGAAAATGTAGGTAATTTATCACCGGCTATTTCAAATGAAAAAAAAGATGAAATTTCTACTGTTAAAACCTCAGAAGAACAGACATTATCAAATAATAAAATAATTATAAAAAATGGTATGAAAATAGAAATAGTAAAAGAAGGCACAGGAGAAGAAATAATAAATGGTAAAACTGCTGTTGTTGATTATGTAGGGAAATTAGAGGACGGATCTGTTTTTGATGCTAGTAAGAAGCACGGAGATTCAGGATTTTCTTTTTCTTTAGGGGCAGGACAAGTTATAAAAGGTTGGGATGAAGGAGTTTTGGGTATGAAAGTTGGAGAAGTTAGAATGTTAACAATTCCACCAGAAATGGGTTATGGTCCTAATGGTTACCCTCCTGTTATACCAGCAAATGCAACTTTGATTTTTGAGGTAACACTACTTTCTATTAGATAGATATGAAAGTAAAATTTTTTAAATTCATATCACAAATTAAGATATGGTGGAGTTTTAGATCTAAAAAGACAAAAATCTTTTTTGGAATTTTAATTATTTTTTTATTATTTTTTATTTTTAAAAATAACAATCAAAATAGTTCAGGACTGGTTGAAACAGTAAAAAAACAAACATTAACCCAAAGTGTTTCAGCTAGTGGTTCAGTTATTAGTTCTACTGATTTAAATTTAAGTTTTGAACAAAGTAAAATTGTTAACTCAGTTAGGGTTTTTGTTGGTCAAAAAGTTACAAAAAATACTATCCTAGCGACACTTTCAAATAATAATGAATGGGCTTCTGTTGCCTCTGCTAAGGGAGGACTACTTTCTGCTCAAGCAAGATATAAAAAAGTAATAGAAGGATCTTCAAATGAGGAAATTTCTTTAGCAAAAGTTTTATTTGAAAATTCTAAAATTGATTTAATAAATATAAAAAAAGTACAAGATGGTTTAGTAGAAAATTCAAGAAGAATTTTAAATAGTAGTGGTCTTGTTGCAGAATCATCATCTCAGCAAAGTACAAATGCTCCAAATATATCTGGTATTTATAAAGGAGATGAGGGACAATATTCTTTAACATTAAATTTTTCAGGTAATGACAATAGCTACATTTCTTATAGTGGAATAGAGTCTGGTACTGTTAAGGCTAGTAAAAACTCTCCCCAAGCACTTGGAACAAAAGGTCTTTTTATTGTTTTTTCATCAGACACAATAATTAACTCAGGAGGCTCTTGGGTGGTTAAAATTCCAAGCACTTCTTCAAACTCATATGCTACAAATTTAAATAATTTTGTTACAGCTCAAAATAATAGAGATCAAGCGGTAGATAGTGCACAAGCAAAAGTTAATCAAGCAAGTGCTGAACTTAATTTAAAAAGAGCTACAGCCAGACAACCAGATGTTGATGCTGCTTTGGCTGAGGTAATAACTGCTCAAGCAATTCTTGATCAAGCAAATGCAAATTTAGAAAAAACAATACTGAGAGCTCCAGCTGATGGAACCATAACAAGTGTTGATATTAAAGTAGGAGAATTAACACAAACAAATAAAAAAGCTATTGGTCTTCAAGATATTTCTAATCTTTATTTAGAAGCAAGTATAAATGAAAGTAACATTAAAAGTGTTGCCGTGGGTCAACAAGTCACAGTTACTTTTGATGCGTTTAGTAATGATCAGTATAGAGCAGTAATTTCATCAATAGATCCTGCTGCTACAATTTTAAATAACGTAGTTAATTATAAAATAAAAGCACTGCTAAGTGATACTAAAGATATAAAACCAGGAATGACTGCAAATATGACTGTAATAATAAATCAGGTCCAAGAAGCTATTGTTGTACCAGGAAGAGTAGTAAATACAAAAGATGGAATAAATACAGTATCTTTAATTGTCGGCAAAAACAATAAAACAGAAACTAAGCAAGTATACCTAGGAATTAGAGGTGATGGAGATCTTATTGAGGTAAAAGATGGACTAATAGAAGGACAAAAGGTTCTCTGGGTCCCTATTTCAAAATAATATGCCTGAAAAAATATCTTTTTGGAAAAAATTAAATCTTGATATATCTGTAGGAATGTTTTTAGCCAAAAGAGAACTTAAAAGAGCTAGTCTTTGGACGACATCTCTTATTGTTTTTGTGATGCTTTTAACTTTTCTTAATCTAGTTGTTGTTAGTGGAATATTGGTAGGGTTAATAGAAGGATCAGTAGAGGCAAATAAAACATATAATACAGGAGACGTTTTTATTAGTTCATCACTTAATCGTGAATATATTGAGCAAAGTACTGAGGTAATAAATACTATTAAAAATCTTCCAGATCTTAAGAGTTATACTGCAAGATATACAGGCACTGGTCAGATTATTGCAGACTATCGATCTACATTATTAAAAAATGAAAAACCAAATTCTGTAGGCGCTGCACTTGTTGGAATAAATCCTAAAATGGAAGATTCAGTTACAAAATTAGGAAGTCTTGTTATTGAAGGTCAGTATTTAAATGAAGGTGATACAAATAGTATCTTAGTTGGTAATAGTTTGTTGTTTAAATACACACCTATAGAATTTCCGGGTTTTTCTGCACTTAAAAATGTAAGTTCCGGATCAAAAATTTTATTAAAAATTGGAGATGTTCAAAAAGAATATATAGTAAAAGGAGTTTTGAAAGGCAAGGTTAATGAAGTAGATGCCAGAGTTTTCATGCTAGATACTGAACTTAGAAAATTATTAGGTAGTAGTAGTTATAATGTAAATGAAATAGCAATAACATTATTAAATGGAGCAGATCCTTCTAATGCTCAGAAAGCTCTTGAATCTGCAGGAATAGATAAATATGCTAGGGTTCAAAACTCTACAGAAGCTCAACCCAAATTTCTTCAAGACATAAAAGCTACTTTTGGTATTTTGGGAAATGCTATAAGTTCTATTGGTTTAGTTGTTGCCGCTATTACTATTTTTATAGTTATTTTTGTTAATGCTATTACTCGTAGAAGATTTATTGGAATACTTAAGGGTATTGGTATTACACCAAGAGCAATAGCAATATCTTATATTGTTCAATCTATATTTTACGCATTGATAGGTTCATTATTAGGTATATTTGTTGTTTTTGCTTTCTTGAAACCTTTATTTGTTGCCCACCCAATTAATTTTCCATTTTCAGATGGAATACTTGTTGCAACAATTAGGGGTACAATAAAAAGAACATTTATTCTTTTATTATCAACGATTATTGCCGGATATATACCAGCTAGAATTGTTATCAAACAAAATACATTATCCGCGATACTAGGTAGGTAATATATAAAAATTTTTATGATTCAAGTTAAAAACTTATTTAAAACATTCAAAAGTGGAGATTCAGAAATACATGCAGTTGAAAATGTATCCTTTGATGTACCCGAAGGACAATTTTTGTCTATTACTGGAAGATCTGGATCTGGAAAATCAACACTTTTATATCAACTAGGCTTATTAGATTACCCAACAAAGGGTCAAATATACATCAATGGCATAGAGGCTGTTTCTTTATCAGAAAACACTAGAACAAATATGAGGCTACATACCCTTGGTTATATTTTCCAGGATTATGCAATTCTTCCAACCCTAACAGCAATAGAAAATGTAATGGTACCTCTTTTAATGCAAGGATTAAGTGAAACTGAGGCAAGATTAAAAGCTAGAAAAGCATTAGAAAGAGTTGGGCTAGGAGATAGAGCAGACTATACACCTTCTGAGCTTTCAGGAGGGCAACAACAAAGAGTTTCTATTGCTCGAGCTATTGGTCATGATCCAAAGATAATTTTTGCTGATGAACCAACTGCAAACTTAGATTCAGAAACAGCTAATTCAGTACTAGATACGTTTTTAGAATTAAACAAAGATGGGCAAACTATTATAATGGTAACTCATGAGCCAGAGTACGCAGCCTTATCAGATAGGATACTGGAATTAAGTGACGGTATTATAATTTCAGATACTTTAAATTATAAATAATATAATTGTTTTATATTTGCTATAATATAGATATGCAAAATTTTATAGAAAAATATAATAAGTTAATTATTTTTGTCGGATTCTTCCTAGGATCATTTTTATTAGTATCAACATTTATAAAACTAAGAGAATACAAATTTGTTGGTTCTGGAATTAATCCAACAAATACAATCAGTGTTTCAGGTACAGGAAAAATTGAAAGAGCCCCAGACACAGCCAAAATTTCATTTTCTATAAAAAATGAAAACAAAGATATGGCAACAGCTCAAAGTAATGTCAGTCAAAAGATTGATAGTATAAAAAAAGAATTAATTAACTCTGGAATTGAGGAGAAATATATAAAAACTGATTCTTATAATTCACATCCTCAATACGATTATGTTCAAAATATTTGTATGAATGGATATTGTCAACCAAATACCCCAAAACTTCGAGGTTATGAAGTCAGCCATATGCTTACTGTTAGTATCAAAGATTTATCAAAAATTGAAAATATTTTAGAAATACTAGGTAGGGTGGGTGTTACAGATATGAATGGACCAAGTTTTGGTTTTGAAGATGATAAGGCTATTTTCCGAGAAGCTCGTGATTTAGCAATAGCAGATGCAAAAATTGAAGCAGAGAAATTATCAAAATCTTTAGATGTTAATCTTATAAGAATTGTTTCTTTTAGTGAAAATACAGGAGGATACCCAACACCAATGTATACAAATATGATGAAAACAGAAGATTCTGGTTCCCAAGTTAGCCTCCCAATAGGAGATCAAAATATAAAAGCTAGCGTAACACTAGTTTATGAAATAAGATAAAAATATATCTTAATTTGACTAAGAATACCCTTTGATGTATGATGTTTTTGTAATGCCCAAGGGGTGTTTTTTAGTAAGGGAAAAATAATATGAAAATAATACAATTTTTAAAAGAAACAAAAACAGAAATGAAATATGTAACTTGGCCTACAAGACGTAGATCTATTATTTATACAATAGCAATAATTCTTTTTTCTGCAGGATTGGGTTATACACTATATGGTTTTGATATCATTTTTAATGAACTTCTAAAAACAGCTATTATTAAATAATTTTTATATAAAAATATGTCAAAACAAGAACATACAGGAGAAAGACATTGGTACGCAATACATACATATTCTGGTTATGAAAATGCAGTTCTTAGAAATCTTCGTCAAAGAATAGACAGCTTAGGAATGCAAGACAAAATTTTTAACGTAGTTGTTCCTATTGAGAAGAAAATAAAAATTAAAGGAGGTAAAAGAGTTGAAGTTGAAGAGAAGATTTATCCAGGATACATTATTGTTGAGATGATAGTAGATGAAGATTCTTGGTATGTTGTCCGCAATACACCAAGGGTAACAGGATTTGTTGGTTCAGGTGTTGTTCCTGTTCCGTTGACCTCAAAAGAGGTTGACTATCTATTAGGTAGTATGTCTTCTTCAGATGAAGCAACAAAACATACAATTGACTTGGAGATAGGTGAAACTATCATTATAAATGATGGCCCATTCAAAGAACTTGAAGGTCGTGTTTCAGAAATAGATCAAGATCGTGGGAAAATTAAGGTTTTTGTTTCATTATTTGGTAGAGAAACTCCAGTAGAGCTTGATTTCTTACAAATTAAGAAATTATAATTTAAAACTTTACAAATATTTCTATATTAGTATAATCTAGACCGTTACGCAGTTTGCTTCTACTTACTACTAACTAAATTAAAATATGGCAAAAAATATTACAAAAAGAATTAAAGTACAAGCTATGGGAGGAATGGCTACTCCTGCTCCACCACTTGGGCCAGCTCTTGGTCAAGCAGGTGTGAATATTTCTGATTTCGTTCAGAAATTCAATGCGGCAACTCAAGATCAAAAAGGAGAAAAGTTGGGTGTAAAAATTGTAGTTTACGAAGATCGCAGTTATGATTTTATTGTATCAACTCCTCCTACTACAGACCTTATTTTGAAAGCTGCGGGTGTTGCAAAGGGTTCAGGTAAGGCTCGTACATCAAAAGTTGGTAAGATTACCAAGTCTCAACTCAAAGAGATTGCAGAACGCAAAATGCCAGATTTGAACGCTAACGATATTGAAGCCGCAATGAAAATTGTCGCAGGATCTGCTCGATCTGCTGGTATCGAAATTGTTGACTAGTTAAGGAAATATAATATGAATTGCAAACGCCTCACATTGTGAGGCGTTTGACTTTTTTATTATAAAAAGTAGTATCAAAACAAACAAAACCTTAACAATGAAAAAAAATGAATTAATACATCAAGGAGTACTACCTGATACTTGTATATTAAATTTTATAGAAAATGGTTGGATAAAAAATGCTCAAATAAGTTGTATTCAACCAGCAAGTATAGATGTATTTCCTGATCTAAATGACATATTTGAAGTTGATATTTTTTCATCACCTAAAAAAGGTGAGAAAATATCTGACATGATAATTGAACTATATAATCAAGACCTTGCAAGGAAGCTTAAAAATCCAATTCTTATACAAGGTAAGAAATACATGATTCGTTTAAGAGAAAAATTATGTGAACTACCTTTTTATGCACGTATGAATCCAAAATCAAGTCCTGGTCGTTTATTCTTACATAGTAGGATGTTAACAGATGGTTCTTATATTTATGATGAAGTGTATCCTAATCAACAAGGTGGAGATCATTGGCTTATGTTATCACCAAAATGTTTTAGTATTGAACTTACTGATAATGAACCATTAAGTCAATTAAGGTTTTTCAAAGGAAGCGATAGACTTTCGAGTAAGAATCTTGAAAGAGAAATGAAAAGATATTCATTTATTAGAAGCACTAAAAATCCAGAACTATTTACTGAAGAAGATGCAAGAGTACCTGTAGTAGGGAGTGATATTGCTTCTAATTTATTAACCGTAGACATGGAGTCTGATATTGTTGCATATAGTACTAAAAAATTTTATGAACCAATATTACTTTCATCTAGGGATATTGATCCAAAGAAATATTTTGATTTTATCTATCGTGACGAACTAAGTCCTAATGGTCTACTTCTTATTCAAGGAGTAGGATATTTATTAGGATCTTCTGAATTAATAAAATTACCGGGACATTTAGCGTCAGAGGTTGTTCCTTTTTCTGAGAAGTATGGTGAGCTTCGTTCACATTATGCAGGTTATATAGATCCAGGATTTGGATTAGATACACCTTGTGGCAATTCAATTACTTTTGAGGTTATATCTCACGAATCAGGTATAAGTTTGCGTCACCGTCAACCTATTGCTGAAATTCAGTATGAGTATATGAGTAAAGATCCAAAAACCTTATATAAAGGTAATTATAAAAACCAAACAAGTGGTCCGAAGTTACCAAAATATTTCAAATAGCTAAAAAAGCCATTTTTATTTTATTATAAAAATGGCTTTTAATTTTGACAATTACAATTTTTTAGTTATTATAAAGTCAAACAAAAAACTTTGAAATATGAAACAATTACCTATTTATTTTGGTTGTGCATTAGCGTATGGTCCCGAAGATTATAAGCAAAGAATAGCTTCTTTTAAAAAAAGACTTTCAGAAATTCCATGGATAAAATTATTTGAATTTTGTGTCCCACCAGCAGGTCAAAAACAATCAAATCTTTCTCCGGGAGAAATTTATAAAAATGACATCTTAGATGGTGTAGGTAGATCATTTGTTATTTTGGGGGATGTTACATATCCATCATTTGGGTTAGGTCTTGAAATTGGTGTTGCGATGAGGGAGCACAAAGTTAGAACAATGATGTTTGCTCAAAGATTAATCATAGAAAATGAAAATGAAATAGAAAATATTATTTCTAAACTCGGTATAGGTTCAATAGATTATAACCCACATGCTTCATTTAATTTGTATGATAGAAATTTAGATGAACTTTTTGAAATGATTGTTTCTGAATTAAAGATTCAATATGATAAGTATCAAATCAATTAATTTATTGATAGTCATTAATTAAAAAACCATTCTGTAATTTTACAGAATGGTTTTATTTTTTTAAATTAAAATTTTAGACTTTCCAATATTCCGGCACTAATGAACCCTCTTTTTCTTTGAAGTCACCAAAAATTTCTGGTAATTCTTTCAACATAATAGCTCCAATCTTTTTAAATATATGCAGAATCTCTTCTTCGGCCGAAGGGTCGGTTCTGAGAGCTATAGTGTGCCTTAGAGCTCTTAGGTTTAATGTCCAAACACCACCAGTTGCAATACCCATACCAACACATCTTCTGAATGCAGAAGTTAGAACTTTTTTAAGATGAAAGGTGCTTTTTGGATCTAATTCTTCTTTCCAGATTTCAGCAAATTTTTCCATAGCCTCACCTTGTTTGGTAAACATGTTTTCCATTAAGTTTCTGCTTAGTTTTTTCTTTTTTTTAATTTCTACACCATCAATAGATTCTTCTCTGAAACATTCAGGCATCCAAAAGGAAATATCTTTTTCTGTATATCGAATATATCTCATACTTCTTTCAGATATAGCAACACCAGCACGATGACGATTCATCTCACCAGTAAAAACTCTAGAACAACCATTTATTGCAAAAGTGAAAGTTGCATGTTCAATTACAGAACCATGTTTTTGTTTTAAAACATTATCTAAATACTCAATCATGTCTTTTCTAACTTTGTTTACATTAGGATTCAGTCCTGGCTGAAATGCCATGTAGCATTGTTTTGCAGCTAATGCTACAAGAAGAGCTGGATCACGAACGGTTTCTTCAGGAGGAATTTCAAATTCATTTGCTCCTAAATCATCTAACCATAACCTTACAGCTTCACGATCTACAGTGGTACGAGCAATACAAAAAACTTTGATTTCATTGAATGATTGTGACATTTTTAAAAATTTTAGTTAAAGAATAGTTTTTTTTAGATTATATTAAAAAATGCAAATGTCAAATAAAAATACCCCGCTTTATTACGGGGTATAAGATTATTAAATCATTGGGTCTACTCCTTCAGAAATACGAATACTACAAAATATTGAGTAGTTACAAATGTCAGAAAATACCTCGATGAATTCTTTTTGTAGCTCAGCCTGTTTTTCAGGTTTGAATTTCATGTCTTTATACATCTTTTGAGTACGTTCATACTTAGATAAACACTCCTGTGTCATATAGCTTACTGAAAGTTGCCGCCAAGCCTCACCATAATCATGGTTCTTTTTTTGGAACAAACTCCTTGTGATTGTGACAGCTTTGTCGTACTCAGCGAACAAAAGTTCTTTTTCATAAAGAATTCTTATCCCAGATGCAATTTGTTGAGCAATTATTATTCCATATAAACAATAATTCACTACACCGGGAAATTCTTTTTCAATAGTTTCCCCCTCAACCTTGTATTCTCCGGCATCTTGAATTGACTTTATTCTATAGAGCTTTATAAATATTTTTGAAAGGATTCCATTTGCATTATAGACATCAAGACTGTTTCCATATTTTTTGTTTTTTTCAATAAACTCTTTTTTTGCCTCAGAGATTACTTTGTCATACTGTTCATTCGATTTTATCTGGTTCATGTTAATGTATTTTTTCTTTACTTTACTCACAAAAGGGGATTAGTCAATTACTCTGTAATTTTGGCTCAAAAATGCTAGAATCGTTTTATGTATGAAATCCTAATAGGAGGAGCGATCAAAAAAGTTATAGCAGAGTTAGAATTACCTGAGGTTGATTTCACACTTGAGCATCCAAAAGATCTCGGTCATGGAGACTATGCGACAAATATAGCACTTATTGTTGGTAAAAAATTAGGTCAAAATCCAATAGTCTTAGCAGGCCAATTTGTAAAAATATTGAAACATAAAAATATTTCAGGAATAAATGAAATTAAAATAGCAGGTCCTGGATTTATAAACTTCACACTCGATAGAAGTATTTTTATTGAGCAATTGAAAGATGCAAAAAAGTTAGGTGATAAGTGGGGGCATGTAAATGATTTGAAAGGTCAGAAGATATTAGTAGAACATTCAAGCCCAAATCTTTTTAAGCCATTTCATATAGGTCACTTGATGAACAATACTATTGGAGAGGCAATTGTTGGTCTTGCGCGTGCTTCAGGTGCTGAAGTTACTACTATGTCATTTCCATCAGACATATCTCTCGGTACCGCCAAAGCTATATTTGTAGTACTTGATAAATATGGTGAAGATTTTGAACCGACAGATGTATCCATATTGGGAGAATCTTATGTTGAGGGTACTAAAAGATACGAAGAAGACGAATCCATACATGCAAGAGTCAAAGAAATTGCTGATAATCTTTATGCTGGTATTAATTCTTCAGAATTTAAAATTTTCAAAAAATGCAAAGATTTGAATATGGAATATTTTGAAAATATCACAACAAGACTTGGTTCACATTTTGATTCTTATATATACGAAAGCGAAGCAGGGGAAATTGGTAAGGAAATAGTGAAAAAGTTTACCTCAAAAGTTTTCACCGAAAGTGAGGGTGCAATAGTTTACATACCAGAGGAATCTCGCAAGGATATAAATACAGCGGTATTTATCAATAGCCAAGGTAATCCAACTTATGAAGCCAAAGATGTTGGACTTATGTCTATGAAGTTTGAACGCTATAATCCTGACAAATCAATATTTATAACAGACAATCACCAGATCCCTCATTTTCAAATAGTTCTAGATGCTGTCAGTTATATAAACAAAGATTGGCAAGAGAGAAGTATTCATCGAACTCATGGACGTATGTCATTTAAGGGTCAGAAAATGTCATCACGTCTCGGAGGTGTACCTCTTGCTGAAGATGTGCTCGATACTGTCGTAGGTGATATCAAAGAAAAGAATTCTAATCTTGGAATTTTGGAAGTTGAAAATATTGCAATATCAGCAATTAAGTTCAGTGTGCTTCGTGCTATGGCTGGCAAAGATATAAACTTTGACCCAGAAACATCTTTATCGTTTGAAGGAGATAGTGGTCCATACTTGCAGTACGTTACAGTTAGAGCAGGATCATTACTTACAAAAGGTTTAAATGAAAATATAAATCCTGATTTATCAAATCCAACCACTGGAACAGAAACATTGGAGAAAATTATCGTACGATTTCCAGAGGTTGTTTCTCGCTCGATAAATGAATGGGCACCACATCATGTTTTGGTTTATCTTGTAGATTTAGCACAGTACTTCAATACTTGGTACGGCCAGGGAAAAATTATAGATGAAAATGAAGAGGCAACAACCTATAGACTAGCTATAGTTGAATCTGTAAAACAAACTATTAATAATGGTCTTAAAATCATAGGTATTTCCACTCCAGAGAAGATGTAATTTGTCTAAGTAATATTTTTCAAGTATTATAAAACCATATGATACATGAAAATGAAGAGCGATCACTTATTATAATTAAACCAGACGCAATACAAAGAAGTTTGGTAGGTGAAATAATAACAAGATTTGAAAGAAAGGGATTAAAAATAATTGGTATGAAAATGATGTATTTAAATGATGCTCTTCTAGAGGATCATTATAATCATATAGCTGACAAACCATTTTTTCCAAGAATAAAAAAGTTTATGAAGTCTGCTCCTGTTGTCATTATGGCTGTTGCTGGTCTTAGGGCTGTAGATAGTATTAGATTGATAGTTGGGATTACCAAATCTTATGAAGCTAGTGCAGGTACAATAAGAGGGGACCTTGCTCTTTCGATGCAATCAAATGTAGTACATGCCTCTGATTCAAAAGAAAATGCTGAAACTGAAATAAAAAGATTTTTTGAAGAAACTGAAATCGTTGACTATGATAAAGTTGACACACAGTTTATTTTTTCAGATGATTTGATGTAATATTTGTTCGACATTATATTTCTTTACTGTCCATATTGAAAAATATTTTTCTTAAGTCTATAATTAATTTACGGCTATTTACAATTATTACCGAGAACACATTTTACATGGGAGCTGTTGTGATAATTTTGAAGTAGTTTTAATTGCATCATTCTTATCCAGGTACCCACTTAGCCTGAGTGCTACGGTAATAGTTATTAAATAGCCGTAAGAAAAACCTTTACTTTTTAGTAAGGGTTTTTCTATTGTATTGAAATATTTTATGTCATAATATGAAAATATGTACCAAAAATTAATTAAGAATGCATGTTATTTGGGAGTATTTATTTTTATAGTAAATATTTTGGCTAATAAATTTTATTGGTATACATCAATATTTGGATTTGATAAATTTATGCACTTTCTGGGTGGGGTATTTATAGTGCTTATTGTTGCTTCATTTTTTTTAAATAAATTATTAGATCAAAACTCAAAACAAATATTTATAATATTAGTCTTATCCTCATTTATTGTGGGTTTGTTTTGGGAGTATTACGAATACATAATTCAAGAATTTGTTAAAAATGTACACTTGGCAGATATTCCAGATTCAATAGGTGATTTATTTTTTGATTGTTTAGGGGGAATTGCTGGATCATTTTTTGTTATTTCGATGAATAAGAGATACAATAACAATCATGAACTCAAAAAAAATACTTAAACTTACTTTTGCAGGAGGAACAGGATCTGTTACTGGTGCTAATTTTTTATTAGAAGGAGAAGGAAAAAGTTTTTTGATTGATTGTGGTTTAACTCAGGGAAATAAAATAACTGAAGAAAAAAATTGGTTACCATTCATATACGATCCAAGCTCTGTCGATGTACTATTTATTACACATGCGCACATTGATCATATTGGTCGTATCCCAAAATTATTTTTTGATGGTTTTGAAGGGGAAATATACTCTACAATTCCAACAAAAGAAATAACTCAATTAATGTTGGAAGATACTGCAAATATACTTGCTCATGGAGAAAATGAATCTTTGAAAGATATATATTCACCAGAAATTTTAGATAAAGTTTTTAAGAGTTGGAAAGTTATTGATTATCATCAAGATTTAGCTATGGGCCCATTTATATTTAGATATAGAGATGCTGGGCATATATTAGGATCTGGAATGCTTGAAATTATTTATAATAATAAAAAAATTGTATTCACTGGAGATTTAGGTAATTCTCCTTCACCTTTATTACGTGATACTGAAACATTAAAAAATGTTGACTATATGATTATGGAAAGTGTTTACGGAGATAGAAATCACATAGGTAGACCTCAAAGGAGAGTTAAACTTGAAGAGGTTATAAATGATAATTACAAAAACAATGGAACCCTTATTATTCCAACTTTTTCTCTTGAAAGATCTCAAGAATTATTATTTGAAATAGATCAATTAATTGAGAATAAAAGGATACCAAATGTTCCTATTTATTTCGATTCTCCTTTAGGTATAAGGCTTACAAAAATATATCAAAAATCATCTCAATATTTTAATGATTTTGCACGTAAGCAAGTTTCTAATGGCAACGATATTTTTAATTTTCCAGGATTAAAGTCAACTCTTTTAACAGAAGAATCAAAAGATATTTTACACACAATTAACCCAAAGATAATTATTGCAGGATCAGGTATGTCAAATGGAGGAAGAATACTTCATCATGAATTTAACTACCTACCTGATCCAAAAAGTACATTATTATTAACAGGTTATCAGTCTATAGGTACACTAGGTAGAATAATTCAAGAAGGAGCAAAAGAAGTTAGAATTAATAATACAAATGTTCCAGTGAAAGCAAAAATTGTTGTTATTGATGGATATTCTGGACACAAAGATTCTGATCATTTAATAGACTTTGTTGGTGATGTAGCAGAAACTATAAAAAAAGTTTTTGTAGTAATGGGAGAACCAAAAAGTGCACTTTTTTTATCACAAAGGCTTCATGATTATTTAGATGTTGATGCAAAAGCTCCAGAAGAAGGTGATGTGGTAGAATTAAACTGTGAATAATTAAAAACTATTTATTAATAATATTAAATTAGATAATACAAATGTCAGATAATGAAAAAAAAGAAAAATATATTTGTTATAATGGGCCACTTGAAAATGGTGACAAACATGGACACCTTAAAATAAAAATTGGTGTTTCAGGGGCTGCCGAAACTGGACATTGTGGATTAAATGCTCTTGAAAAAGGAAAAGATTTGGGTAGAGAAATTATAAAACAAGGAGGTATTCTTATAACAGGAGCAACAACAGGATTTCCACTGTGGTCTGCTATAGGTGCAAAAGAAGAAAGAGGAGTATCAATAGGATTTTCTCCAGCGGCAAGTCAAAGGGAGCATGTAGAGAATTATCGCTTACCAGTAGATTATATGGATTTAATAGTTTATACAGGATTTGGATATCCAGGAAGAGATTTACTTTTTACTCGTAGTTGTGATGCTGTAATATTGGGTTGTGGTAGGATTGGAACAATACATGAATTTACTATTGCATATGAAGATAATAAACCACTTGGAATATTAGAAGGTCCTTGGGCTATGGGAGATGTAATAAAAGAAATAATAGCAAAAGGTAATAGACCAGCAGATAGGGTAATTTTTGATGATGATCCAAAAAGATTAGTAGAAAAAATTTTTGCTATTGTAGAAGATGATAATAAAAAATTAGAAGCTACAAGAATTGGAAAAGAGTATAGTTTATAAAATATTATGGATTACTTAATTGATGGATTAAGTGAGGGTCAAGTTGTAGATATTCAATCACGAATAGGAAAAAACAGTCTTTCTTTTGATAAAAAACAATCAGCATTAGGAACTTTTTTTGAAGAATTTAAAAGTCCATTGACTATTATTTTGCTTTTAGCTGCCATTACTTCACTTGCCATAGGTTCGACAATAAGTGGGATATTAATAATAATTATTATTTTTGTAAGCGCTTTACTTGATTTTAGTGTCTCTTATAAATCACAAAAAGCAGCTAGTTTGTTAGCAAAAAGAGTTTCTCCAAAAACTATTGTTATTAGATCTGGAAAAGAATTAAATATAGAAAGTATAGATATTGTTCCAGGGGATATAGTTAAACTTTTTGCTGGGAGTGTTGTTCCTGCGGATGGGACTATAGTTTCATCTTGTGATTTATATGTTGATGAAAGCTCTCTAACAGGAGAGTCTTTACCTGTAATCAAGGCAACAGAAATGAATGTTTATATGGGAAGTGGTGTTATAAGTGGTGAAGCATTTATACGCATCTCTGCTATAGGTCATTCAACAAAATTTGCTTCAATTGTCTCTTTGCTTTCGGTAAAAGAAAGAAAAAATGAATTTGAGAAAGGTATTAGATCGTTTAGTTTTTTAATAACTAAAATAGTCATTATACTTTGTATCTGTATTTTCTTAATAAACGTTGTTTTTAAACAAGATATACTTTCTTCTTTACTTTTTTCTTTAGCACTCGCTGTTGGTGTAACTCCAGAGCTTCTACCGATGATAATTGCAGTAAACTTATCTCGCGCATCAATTAAAATGTCAAAACAGGGAATAATCGTAAAAAAACTATCTTCAATAGAAAATTTTGGAAGTATGGATATTTTATGTACAGACAAAACAGGAACATTGACTGAAAATAAAATAGTTGTTGTAGAATATCTTGATATAAATGGTAATCAGTCAGATTCAGTAATTGAAACAGCGTATATTAATAGTCAATTACTTACTAATAATAAAACTCCACTTGATGCTGCAATTATAGAGCACCAAGTTTTTTCAATAGATAAATATAAAAAAATAAATGAAATACCTTTTGATTTTGAAAGAAAGAGAGATAGTTTGATTGTTCAAATTGACAATAAACAAATACTTATTACTAAAGGTTCCCCAGAAGATATTTTAAACGTTAGTGATATTAGTAAAGAAGATAGAGAAAAAGCAATTTTATTATTTGAAAAATTATCAAAAGATGGTTATAGGGTGATTGCCGTAGCCACAAAAACTTTTTATGAAATTAAAGATATTTATACAAAAAATGATGAGAAAGGATTAATTTTTTCTGGTTTTATAGCATTTATTGACCCTCCTAAATTTTCAGTAAAAGCTGTACTTGAGGATTTATGTAAAAAATCTATCACTATTAAAGTAATAACAGGAGATCATAAATTAATCTCAGAGAAAATTGTAAAAGATGTTGGCATCGAATCTTTAGGAACTCTTGATGGTCAAGATTTAGAGAATCTTTCAGATGAGGAATTAAAAATTAGATGTGAATTAGTCACAATATTTTCTAGAGTTACTCCTGCTCAGAAAAATCGTATTATTATGGCATTTCAATCAAATGGGCATGTTGTTGGTTACATGGGTGATGGCATAAATGATGCACCTTCACTTCGTACTGCTGATATTGGAATTTCAGTTGAAAATGCGGTAGACGTTGCCAAAGAAAGTGCAGATATTGTTTTGGTATCAAAAAATTTAGATCGATTAGTAATTGGTGTTTCTGAGGGTCGTAGGGTTTTTGCAAATACAATGAAGTATATTTATATGTCTATTAGTTCAAATTTTGGGAATATGATTTCTATGACTGCGGCATCAATTTTTTTACCATTTTTACCAATGCTTCCAACTCAGTTATTATTAAATAATATTTTATATGAATCATCTCAATTAACTTTGATTTATGATAATGTTGATACAGAGATTTTAGCCAAACCTAATCCGTGGAATATATCATTTATAAAAAGATTCATGATAACATTCGGATTACTTAGTTCACTTTTTGATTTTGCTATTTTTTTTATACTTTATAAAGTTTTCTTACTATCGGGTAGTAGTTTTCAAACAGGATGGTTTTTACAATCATTCCTTTCTCAGGTTTTTGTAATATTTTTTATTAGATCAGCAAAGTCCATCTGGCAAGCTCGTCGCCCTCACATTTTAGTTATTATCTCAGCGGTATTTGCAGTATCTATTGCATGGGCAATAGCACTATCATCAGTAGGTAAAATATTTGGTTTTACGGCAATTTCATTTAATGTTGTTCTTATTATTGTTGCAATTACAGTATGCTATTTTATGTTTGTTGAATTATTAAAAGATATTTTTTATAAACGACAAATTAAACTATCTCAAAAAACATGTTAAGGTTTTATTATAAAAATAACTCTTTAATAAGGGTTGTAAAAAGATATTAATATTGGTAAAGTAGAAATGCTTTGAAAGAGCTATCACTCTGGAGCTTCAGGAGGAAATCTTTATAAGATAGTAGAACCTGACGGTTAGACCCGTAAAAGTTGTAAATAAGAAAAAACTAAGGTGGTACCGCGATTCTATATAATCAAAATGAATTCGCCCTTAGAAATAGTCTATTAATAAGATTATTTTTAGGGCATTTTTTATATGATAGAGGAAAATAAAAATTTAAATAAATCAACAGCGGCATTTCGTGAAGAAATAGTTTTGAAGTTTTGGCAAGAAAATAATATCTTCAAAAAGTCTCTTGAAAAAGAATCCCCAAAAGGAGATTTTATATTCTACGAAGGGCCACCGACTGCTAATGCTAAACCAGCACTTCATCATCTTGAAGCTCGTGCTTTTAAAGATGTAATGCCTCGTTATAAAACTATGCAAGGTTTTCATGTTGCACGTCGTGCAGGTTGGGATACTCATGGTTTGCCAGTAGAACTTCAAATAGAGAAAAAATTAGGACTTCAATCAAAAAAAGAAATTGAAAATTACGGTATCTCTAATTTTAATAAAGAATGTAAAGATAGTGTTTTCACACACATAAAAGATTGGGAAGATTTTACGGAGCGTATTGGTTATTGGGTGGATAAAGATTCTGCATACTATACATTTAACCCATCGTTTATGGAGAGTGTTTGGAATGTTATAGGTGAAGCTAATAAAAAGAACTTATTATATAAGGATTACAAAGTTATCCCTTATTGTCCTCGTTGTGGTACAGCGCTTGCATCTCATGAATTAGCCCAAGGTTATCAAGACGACAAAGATTTGTCAGTGACTGCTAAGTTTAAAATAAAGGATCAGGATAATACTTATCTACTTGCTTGGACTACAACTCCTTGGACACTACCGGGTAATGTAGCCCTCGCAGTAGGAGAAAATATTGATTATGTAAAAATAAAAGTAGGAGAAGAATTTTTGATTCTTGCAAAAGAAAGATTAAGTATAGTCACTAATACTTACGAAGTCATATCAGAAATGAAAGGCTTAGAACTTGTCGGCTTAGAATATGAGCCACTTTATTCATATTTATCTGAAATAATAACAGGACCTGAAAAAGACAAGATGACGCATGCTTACAAAGTGTATGTTGCAGACTTTGTTACTACAACTGATGGTACTGGAATAGTCCATACAGCTGTTATGTATGGACAAGAAGATTTTGATCTAGGTACAAAAATTGGATTACCTAAATTCCACACAGTAAATGAAACAGGAAATTTTATTAATGGTACAGACTTTTTGGAAGGAAGATTCGTAAAAGACGAAGAAGTTGCTATAGATATTATTAAAAATTTAGCACACAGAGGATTACTTTTTAAAAAAGAAAAATACGAACATTCATATCCTCATTGTTGGCGTTGTAAAACTCCACTTATATATTATGCTCGTGACTCTTGGTATATTCGAATGTCAGAGCTTCGTGATGATCTTATTAGAGAAAATAGTAATATCAATTGGAATCCGGAACACATTAAAAACGGACGTTTTGGTGAATGGCTACGTGAGGTTAAAGATTGGGCTATATCTCGAGAGCGATACTGGGGAACACCATTACCTATTTGGATAAATGACAATGAAGTTTTGGTCGTAGATTCAATTGATACACTTAAGAAATATACAAAAAAATCAGGTAATACTTATTTTGTAATGCGTCATGGTCAGACTGACCATAATATAAAGCAAGAATGGAACTGTGATCGTAGTACCCCTGATCCACTGACAGAATTTGGTATAAAGCAGGTTATAGATAGAGCTGAATCCTTTGATCAAGATATTGATTTGATTATCACATCACCATTTAGTCGAACCAAAGAGAGTTCTAGGATTTTTGCAGAAACGAAAGGGTTAAATATCGAAATAATTCAAGACGAAAGATTACGCGAATGGTATGTAGGTAAAGAATTTGATGGAAAACCTTTTATTGATTATTTCAGTATAAGAAATAATGGTTTTGATAGATATAATTTTAAAACAGAAGATGGAGAATCATATATTGATGTTCTAATTAGAACTGCTGACTTTATGTACGACATAGAGAAAAAATATCAAGAAAAAAAGATATTAATAGTAACTCATGGTGGCATTGCAAGAGCAATAGACTTACATAGTCGTGGAGTTTATTTTCATGGATTATTTAATCATACTCGTGATTATATAAACTTTGAAAATGCTGATTTAAGAAAAATTGATTTTGTTCCACTTCCTCATAATGAAAATTATGAACTTGATTTGCACAGACCATATATAGATGATGTTGTTTTACAAAAAGATAATAAATTGTTCACGCGAATTAAAGAGGTTATGGATGTCTGGTTTGATTCAGGAGCTATGCCTTTTGCTCAAGATCATTATCCATTTTCTTTTGAAAAAGGTAAAAGATTTGAAAATAAAGAACTCTTGTATCCTGCAGATTTTATATCTGAAGCAATAGATCAAACTCGTGGTTGGTTTTATACATTACATGCAATAGGGTCTATTATGGGTAAAGGCAAGGCCTATAAAAATGTTATTTGTTTGGGTCACTTATTAGATAAAGATGGTAAAAAAATGTCTAAATCTATCGGTAATATTGTAGAGCCATATGATCAAATTAATAAATTTGGGGTAGACGCTGTACGTTTTTGGATGTATTCAGTCAACCAAGCAGGCGAGAGTAAGAACTATGATGAAAAATCTGTTGCTGAAATAAATAATAAAGTCTTCAACCTATTTGGTAATGTTTATTCATTTTATGAGCTGTATAGAGACAAAGATATTGAAAATTATAAAATTAATAAAATAGAAAGTAAAAATGTTTTAGATCAATGGATTATTACTAGATTAAATCAAATCATTATTGAAATAACTGAATCGTTAGATTCTTACGACTTGTTCAGACCTACTCGCTCTATACGTGATTTTATTGATGATCTTTCAACTTGGTATTTACGTCGCTCACGAGACAGGCTCAGAGATAATGATGTTGAATCAAAACAAACCCTTTATCATGTATTGAAAACCATGTCGCAACTTCTTGCACCATTTGCACCATTTACCGCAGAAGATATGTGGATGAAACTTAGAAATGAAAATGACGTAGAATCAGTTCACCTTTCAAAATGGCCAGAAGCTAGTATTGTTAACAATGAAATTCTTAAAAAAATGGAAGTGACTAGAAATGTTTGTACTTCTGGTAATTCACTTAGAAAACAGATAAATATTTCACTCAAACAACCATTGTCTAAAATTTATATAAATATAAACAGTACAGACTTAAAACTAGATTTAGAATACATTGATTTAATAAAAGAAGAATTAAACATTAAAGAAGCTGTCAGTGAACTTAATTTGTTAGGAGAAAAAAGTGACTTAATTACGCAAAATAATATAACCGTAGGATATGATATTGAAATAACTCCAGAGCTCAAATCAGAAGGTATTTCTCGCGAACTCATGCGCGCCATTCAAGATATGCGTAAACAAAAAGGCCTTATACCTGATGATGTAATAGATCTTTCTATCGGTACAAATAAAGATGGTATGGAAATAATAAAAGCATTTGAATCCGATATTAAAAAAGTTGTTGGCGCCAAAAATATTAGTCTAAATGAAGATAGTTCTGGAGAAATTATTATAGAAAATATTTCATTTAAAGTAACTTTTTAAATATTAAAGTTACGGTTTTTTCTTTAAAAGAGAAATTATAGACATATGATTTAGTGTTATAATTTCTTTATATGCACCCTATTTATCATACAAAAGCTGTTATATTGCGAAGTGTTCCAGTAGGAGAGGCAAATAAGCGTTATTGGCTTTTTACTGAGGATTTGGGTCTTGTTGTAGCAAATGCTCAAGGTGTACGTAAGTCAAATTCTAAGCTTAAAGGTCAGCTTGTAGACTATTCTTTTATAGAAGTTGACCTAGTTAAAGGGCGCGATATTTGGCGTATAACCAGTGCTACAAATTATTATAATCCATTTCTAATGCTACCTTTTGATCCTCTTGCCAGGTCTTATATTAGAGCACTTACTACTGTTGAAAGATTTTTAGGAAGAGAAGGAGAAATGCACAAGGAGCTATTTGGGCATATAGAAGAATGTTCTAGATGTTTTAATTATAAATTTGATTCTCAGATTTTTGATACTTTGGTGATATGGAGGGTTTTAGCTCATTTAGGTTATATTTCAATACCAGATGATAATAAAGAATTATTTTTATCACCACTGAATAAAACTTTTTCTCTTCTTGATATTACTACAACAAAAAAAATGATCAAAGATGTAAATGAGGCTATTTCTCATACCCATCTTTAATATTTATGGTATTTTTTTGCTATACTTAACTTATGTCTGATGAAATAGATCATATTGCAAATCTAGAAAGGAAATTATACGCACGTGACCCTGAAAATATTCCTAAGCGTAAATTTGGTATTTTAAGACCATTGAAGCAAAATGTAGTTTCAACATGGGGAGATATAAAACTTCCTAAAAATGATTACATTAGTAATTCCACCTCAGGATATAAAAAGTTTTTCTTAGTAACTTTATTTTTTTTCATAATAGCTTTAGGGGTAGCAGGTTTTTCTATTTATCGTGGAGCTAGTGTTTTGTCTAGTAAAAATGTTGAATTTAATATTTTGAGTAATTCTTTTGTTGACGGAGGCGAAGAGCTGCCTGTTCAGGTTGAAATAGTAAATAAAAATTCCGTTGATTTAATAAATGTTAAATTGATATTAAACTACCCAAAAGGCTCAACAGATGAGAAGGGTGCCGATACAAGTGTAATAGAAAGAGAAATAGGGACTATTATGTCTGGAAAATCAAAAAATGAATCTTTTAATATCATTTTGTATGGCGAAAAAGGATTAAGTAGGGAGATCAAAGCGGTACTTTCATATCAACTATTTGGAACAACAGCAGTTCTTGAAAAAGAATTAAAATCATCAATAATGATAAATTCTTCACCAGTGGATCTTTCGGTAGATATATCAAGTGGGGTAGTTTCAAATCAAAGTTTTACCTTTAATGTTCGTAATATTTTTTCTGGAGATAAATTTTTGAATAATGTTATTACAAAAATTGAATATCCAAATGGTTTTGTTTTTGAATCATCAGAACCAAAACCTTCTTACGGTAATAATGTTTGGAGCCTAGGCGATATGCAAAAAGGTACAGAAAAAAATATAAATATAAAAGGTAGAATATTAGGAGAAGAAAATGATGAAAAAGCTTTTCGTATCTATGTGGGGACCCCAGAAGGAGAAATAGGAAGCCCCATAGGCACTATTTATAATTCAGTTTTATCTGTAGTAAAAATTATTGAACCTTTTATTTCAAGTAAAATATCTATAAACAATCAAGACTCAGAAATAGTTACTCTACCAATAGGAAGTAGCATAGATGGTTACATTTCTTTTACCAACAATTCTCCTTTAACAATATCAAAACCAATTTTTACTTTGAATCTTTTAGGTGAAAATATAGATCAAAGTTCTATTTCTATAAATAAGGGTTATTTTAATTCAATCGATAATACTTTAATTTGGAATTCAAATACAGATGATTCTTTAATTAGTTTAGCTCCTGGAGCAACTGGTCAATTTCCTTTTAGTTTCAGAGTATTACCATCAAGTAGACCTTCTAAGGATATATCTATGTTTTTATCCGTAAAGGGATTTTTTCCAGATAGAAATAATGAACAGCAAACAATTGATAATATTAGTCAAAAAACTATTAAGTTTGCATCAATAATAGACTTCTCTTCTGAAGCTAGTTTTTCTACTGGTCCAATAAAAAATACAGGACCATACCCACCAAGAGCAGATCAAGATACTACTTATTCTATTAATTGGGTATTAAAACCTGTAACAAATCCAATTACTCAAATCGTTGTAAGTGCAACATTGCCACAATCAATTGCTTGGGCTGGAGTAATTATTCCAAATAATGAAGATGTTTCATTTAATCCTCTTACTAGAGTCATAGAATGGAAAGTTGCATCTTTACCAAGAATTTCAAGTGTACAAAGATCAAGATCATTATTTTTTCAAATTAGAACTCGACCTTCAAAAAGTCAGATAGATGAAAGTATTAAATTATTAGGAGAAGTAAATGTTTCAGCTATTGATTCTACAACAAACACCTCGATATCAACAAAAAAAGAAGCAATTTTTAATGATATTAAAAATGACCCTATATATACCATAGGAAGCGAACGTGTGTTACCATAGAAAACATGGATGTTTCAATGGAAAAATTAAGTAGTTTGTGTAAAAGAAGAGGTTTTATTTATCCAGGTTCTGAGATTTATGGGGGGATGTCTGGAATTTATGATTATGGACCATATGGTGTTGAATTACTAAATAATATAAAGAAATCTTGGTGGAGAGAAAATGTTCAAATAAGAGAAAATTATTTTGGTTTGGATTCTGCAATCTTTAAAGATCCTCGTACATGGGAGGCAAGCGGACACATTGGTGGTTTTTCTGATCCTTTATCAGAGTGTAAAAAATGTAACACTCGTCTTCGTGTAGATAAAGAACTTGAAAAAATAGGAATCTCTGCAGATGAAAAAATGTCAGAAAAAGATCTCAATAATCTTTTTGATAAAAATAAAATAAATATAAAGTGCTCTAAGTGTGGATCAAATGATTTTACTGAAGTCAAAGCTTTTAATTTACTTGTTAAATCAAATTTAGGTGATTTTACTGGTGAAAATAAAATACCAGTATATCTACCAGGAGAAGCATGTCAGGGTATTTATTTGAATTTCAAAAATATTGTTGACACTACGCGCGCCAAAATTCCTTTTGGCGTAGCTCAAATAGGTAAAGCTTTTCGTAATGAAATATCTCCAAGAAATTTTCTTTTTAGAACTCGTGAATTTGAACAAGCAGATACACAGTTTTTTGTAAGACCAAATGAAAACAAGCAAGCTTATGAAAAAATAAAAGAAGAAAGATGGAACTGGTATTTGAGTTTAGGTATTAAAAGTGAAAATCTTAAATGGAAACAACATGAAAATTTAGTTTTTTATGCAAGTGATGCTTGGGATATAGAATATAACTTTCCAACATATGGATTTGATGAAGTAGAAGGTATTCATGATCGTACAGATTATGATTTGTCTCAACATACAAAATATTCAGGTATTGATCTTTCATATACAGACCCAACTACTAATGAAAAGTACATTCCATGGGTACTTGAAACATCAATGGGCTTAGGTAGGGTAATGTTAGCTGTTCTTTCTGATGCTTACACAGAAGATGAACTTGGAGAAGGTTCTCGTATTGTTTTAAAATTAGATCCAAAATTATCTCCAATAAAAGTCGCCGTATTCCCACTACTACGAAACAAATTAGATCTTGTATCAAAAGCAAAAGAAATTTATTTGAATTTAAGTAAAAGTTTTATGTGTGAATTTGATGACAATGGAAATGTTGGGAAGAGATATAGAAGGCAAGATGAAATAGGAACACCTTGGTGTGTAGTTGTAGATTTTGACACATTGGGTGAGAATCCAGAATTATTAGACACTATTACTGTTAGACATCGTGATACAGGTGCTCAAGAACGTATTGCAATATCAGAGCTTGAAAATTTTATTAATCTTCGATTGAAGTAATGGTCAAATCAAATTTAAAAAACTTTTCAAATGGTTTACGATTAATAACCATTCCAATGAAAGACAGTTTAACTGTCACAGTATTGGTGCTTGTTGAGACAGGATCTTTTTATGAATCAAAAAAACAATCAGGTTTATCACATTTTTTAGAGCATATGTGTTTTAAGGGAACAGTAGAACGTCCAAATACAATGGTGATATCATCAGAACTAGATAGTATAGGTAGTCAATATAATGCTTTTACATCAAATGAATATACTGGATATTACGCAAAAAGTTCACCTCGTCACTTAAATAAAATACTCGATATTGTTTCTGATATTTATCTTAATCCAACTTTTTCAAAAAATGAAATAGAAAAAGAAAAAGGAGTTATTATTGAAGAGATAAATATGTATGAAGATATCCCTCAAAAACAAGTTCATGATTTATTTGCCAGTTTACTTTTTGGAGATCAACCTTCAGGTAGAAGTGTTTTAGGTAATAAGGAAAATGTCAAAAATATGAAAAGAGGTGATTTCGTCAAATATCATAAAGACCACTATATTCCAAATAAAACACTGGTAGTCGTATCTGGTCAAATAAAAGAAGAAGAAATTTTAGAACTTATTAAAAATTCTTTTGGTAAATTAAAAAAACAAAAATTTATTCCTCAAAAGAAAACAAAAATTAATCAAAAAAAACCAAAACTAGCTATCAAATACAAAGATACAGATCAAGCTCATATAGTTTTAGGTTTTAGAAGTTATAATGTTTATCATAAAGATAACTATATTTTAGATTTATTAGGTATTATTTTATCAGGAGGTTTTTCATCGCGTTTATTTATGAAGCTTCGTGAGGAATTAGGAGTTGCTTATTATGTAAGAGCTGGAAATAATTCATCTATAAATCATGGAGATTTTACTATTAGTGCAGGTGTTTCAAAAGATAAAATATATGAAATTATAAGAGAAATCTTAAAAGAATGTTCTAAAATTAAAGATGAAGCTATCTCTCATATAGAACTAGAAAAGTCAAAAGAATATTTGATAGGTAATATGAAATTGGAATTAGAATCAAGTGATGCTTGGGCAATGTATTATGGTGGGCAGGGAATTTTGCGTAAAAAACAACAAGATTTAGATTTTTTTGAGAAAAAAATTAGATCTATAACTCCTGTTCAGATTCAAAATGCAGCAAAAGATATTTTTCAAAACAAAGGTCTGAACTTGGCTATTGTCGGTCCTTTCAAAGATATAAAAAGTATTGAAAAAACTCTATACCTTTAAATACTTGTACCTAATGTCTGTGGGTGATAACATATCATTATGAACAATGATTCTCGTATATTGCAAATAAGTAATGGAAGTATTATAAGATTTATACTTTTTTTGGTTCTTGCTTATTCAGCTTTTCTTATAAGAGATATACTATTATTAATATTAGTTTCAATTGTTATAGCTTCTTTTGTTGAGGCAGGAGTTCACGCTTTTGCTAGATACAAAATAGGTAGAACAACTTCTGTCCCAATTATATTTACTGTAGTTGCCCTTGTTATTTTAGGTGTATTTTACGCATTTATCCCAATTTTATTTAGAGAATTATCAGATATGCTTACTTTGCTTTTTAAGTACCTACCTTCTGATACAGCTATAAGTAAACCATCAATAGATGGAGCTACTCAATTTGTAGACACAATAAGTAAATATTCCTCTGATGGAAGTATACTTTCAAATATAAAAACAGCTGGGTCACTCTTATCAAAAGGGGCAACATCGGTTATTGGCTCAACCTTTGGGGGTCTTTTGAATACTATATTGATAATTGTAATGTCTTTTTATCTTTCTATACAAGAAAAAGGAATAGATTCATTTTTAAGAATTCTTACTCCTGCAAAAAATGAAAAATATGTAATTGATCTTTGGTCTAGGACTCAACGTAAAATAGGTTTATGGTTTAAAGGTCAATTGATACTAGGATTAATTATGGGTACCGTTGTTTTTATTGTATTAGCATTATTAGGTGTTAAGTATGCATTCTTAATAGGATTAATAACTGGAATAGCAGAATTAATTCCATTTGGCATAATATTTGCAGCTATCCCCGCAATACTCTTTGCTGTTATTGATGGAGGTTTTGTCTTGGGTGTAAAAGTTTTAATTTTGTATATTGTTATACAAAACATAGAAAACTATGTTCTAGCACCAGCTGTAGCTAGAAGGATTGCGGGTATTCCTCCTCTTGTTGTTATGTTAGCTTTTCTTATAGGTATTACACTAGCTGGATTTTGGGGAGCATTAGTTGCTATGCCTGTAGCTGTATTTATCCTTGAGTATTTAGGTGACATTGAAAAACATAAACTTATTACTATCGAGGAAAAATAATTATGTCTAAATCATTTTATATAACTACAACATTGCCATATGTTAATGCGCCTCTTCATATAGGTCACGCTTTAGAATTTATTAGGTCCGACTCTTTGGCTAGAATAAAAATTTTACAAGGAAATGATGTTTTTTTTAATACAGGAACAGATGAGCACGGAGTTAAAATTTTTAATAATGCAAATAATATTGGATTATCGCCACAAGAATACGTAGATAATGGATTCAAAGTTTTTAAAGATCAAGTTAGTCAATTTGGAATTTTAGAAGATATTAATTTTATACGAACAACAGATGATAACCATATAAAAGCAGCCCAAGAATTCTGGAAAAGAGTTAATGATAATGGTTATATTTATAAAAAAAACTATAAAGCTAAATATTGCATTGGTTGTGAAGAAATTAAAACTGACTCAGAACTTGTAGGTGGTGAATGTCCAATTCACCCAGGTTCAAAAATTGAATTAATAGATGAAGAAAATTATTTTTTTAAACTCTCTATATTACAAGATAGTCTTACTTCTTTTTATTCATCACATTCAGATTTTGTTATACCTGAATTTCGCTTTAATGAAATTAAATCTTTTGTAAGTAGAGGTCTTGACGATTTTTCTATTTCAAGACTCAAGGATAATATGCCATGGGGAATACCAGTTCCAGGAGATGATAAGCATGTTATGTATGTTTGGTTTGATGCTTTAGTAAATTATATATCGACACTAGGGTGGCCAAATAAAGATGAAAATTTCAATAAATATTGGATAGATGGAACCCCTACTCAGTATTGCGGCAAAGACAATACCCGTTTTCAAGCTCTTATATGGCAAGCAATGTTAATTGCTGCTGGTATTTCAAATTCTCATCAAATTGTTGTTAACGGTTTTATTACTGCTGATAAGGGAGTTCGTATGTCAAAAAGTCTAGGTAATGGAATCGATCCAAGTGATATTATTTCGCAATACGGTACAGATGCTCTACGTATGTTTTTATTAAAAGAAATTTCTTCTTTTGAAGATAGTCCTTTTACTCTTGAAAGATTTAGAGATTCTTATAATGCAAACCTTGCAAATGGTCTGGGTAACTTAACTTCTCGAATAATGACTCTTTCTGAAAAGTATTGCGACGCATGGATTGGATTACCTGATCCAAAATTATTTAATAAAGTTTGTGAAGTTGTAGAAAAGTTTGACCTACAAAAAGCTATAACTATTATTTGGGAAGAAATAGGTTTACTTGATTCTGAAATCCAAATAAGTCAACCTTTCAAGGTGGTAAAAGAAGATTTGGATGCAGGGCGGGATATGATCAGTGGACATGTTGGTAAGCTTTATACTATAGCTGAAGCATTAAGTCCTTTTATGCCAGAAACATCAAAAATTATTATTGATCTAATTCGTGATAATAAAAAACCAGAAAATCCTTTATTTGTAAGACTTTAGCAATTAAATAATTCCTATATTATTTTAATATTGTAACTTTCAATTATATGAACTTAAAAATTATTGACACTCACTCACATTTTAACCTACATCAATTCGAAAATGATTTAATTGAGAGTATTCATTCTATGGAAAAATCTTCAGTTGGAACTATATGTATAGGAATAGATCTAGTAACTAGTGATTATGCGATGAGAATAGCACAAGATCATGCAAGTATTTGGGCATGTATTGGTCAACACCCCACAGAATGGAATAAAGATTTTGATGAAGATTCATTTCGTAAATTAGCAGGCGAATCAAGAGTTGTGGCTATAGGTGAGTGCGGTATTGATTTTTATAGAGAAAAAGATCGTAAGGGATTTTTTGAACAAAAAGAACTATTTCTTAAACAAATTCGTATTGCTCATGAGTACAGTCTTCCACTCATGTTACATATAAGACCAGAGGAGGGAACTATGACAGCATATGAACAAGCATTGGATATACTAGAAGATTATAAAATTAAATGGCCAGAAATGATCGGTACTGCACATTTTTTTGTAGGAACAAAAGAGATTGCTCAAAGATTTCTTGATATTGGTTTTTATATTTCATTTTCTGGAGTTATTACTTTTGTTCCAGCTTATGAGGAAATTGTAAGTTTTGTTCAACTGGATCGAATTTTACCAGAGACGGATGCCCCATTTGCAACTCCTGCTCCTTATAGTGGGAAGCGTAATCAACCAGAATGTGTCTTAGAGGTAGTTAAAAAAATTGCAGAAATAAAAGGTTTAAGTTTTGAAGAAACACAAAATATTCTTATCAGAAATACTAAAAAACTATTTAATATATAAATATTTACATAAGCATACTTTTGAGGTAGTATAGTTTCGTAGCCCCCGTTTCCCGTGATGCCTTAGTGCAAATGGGACAAGGTCCGAAGCGGGCTCCGTGATTTTTATAAAAATCACATTAATAGAAAATAGAGTATAAAAATGTTAAAAGAAGAAACACTAAAGCGTGTTTATGAGCTCGGTTTTATAATCGTTCCTCAAACACCAGAAGTAGAAGTCCCAAAAGAAGTAGATAAATTGAAGTCTTCATTAGATGAAATTGGTGGAACTTTTATATCAGAAGGAACTCCTGAATTTATTGATCTTGCTTATACAATGGAGAAAAACATTGGAAGTAAGAAGTTCAAATGGTCACAAGGTTATTTTGGTTTTATCAAATTTGAAGCCGCACCAGAGAGTCTTGAATCACTTAAGAAAATATTAGATTCCAACAAAGAACTAATTAGGTATATACTAATTAAGACAAGCGTGGAAAATACGATTGTCTTTAAGAAACCAAAAGTAGAAGCTGTGCGTGAATCAGATAGTGATGGTGAAATTATCATCATGGATGATTCATCTAGTGATGAACTAGAAAATGAATTACCTGACATAAAAGAAGACATAGCTGTCGAAACTACAGAGGTTGAAGAAGCTTAAATTACCACTAAACTTAAAAAATTATGTATCTAAACAAAGTAATAATTCTTGGAAATCTTACACGTGATCCAGAACTTAAGTCTCTTCCAACAGGTACAAAGGTGGCAAGTATTTCTCTTGCAACAAACCGTTCATGGAAAGACACAACAGGTGCAAAAAAAGAAAACGTAGAGTATCACAATGTTGTAGCTTTTGCTAGACAAGCAGAGGTTATAGCTCAGTATTGTCACAAAGGATCATCTCTTTATATAGAAGGTAGACTCCAAACTCGATCATGGGACGGTTCTGATGGTATAAAAAAATATCGAACAGAAATTGTTTTGGAGAATTTTCAATTTGGTCCAAAATCAACTTCAAGTGGTATTAGCAATACAACGAGTGTAAGTGACGCAGAATCATCACAAAATAATTCAAAAGTAGATCTTGATACAGTCGAATATCCAGAAGAAGAAATTAATCTTGAAGACATACCATTTTAAAATTTATGAATAAAAACGATTTTTACAATGCAAATAATATTCATTTTGTAGACTATAAAGATGTCGAAAATTTGAAGAAATTTGTTAACCCAAACGGAAGAATTTTATCTCGCAAAAGAACAGCACTATCTGCTAAGAATCAACGCTTAACTGCAGAAGCCATAAAACGTTCTCGTTTTATGGGATTAATGCCTTTCGTAGCAAACTAATAAGAATACAAAAACCCCTAGGTCTGACCTAGGGGTTTTTGTTAGTTATTTGCTCTTTCGACATATTCTCCAGTGCCAGTATTGATTCGAATTTTCTCGCCAATTTCTATAAATAGAGGAACATTAACGGTAGCTCCTGTTTCGACTGTTGCAACTTTATTACCACCTGTGACAGTTGACCCTTTAATTGATGGAGGAGCATCAGTTACAGTAAGCTCTACTTTTACAGGTATTTTTATACCTACAATTACTTCATCATCTTCATCATTTGTGAATATTGTTAATTCAACTTCACTATTTTCTTTGAGCCATTTAATTTTGTCTCCAGCGACATCTTCTTTTATAGAAAATCGTTGACTCTTTTCTTTTGGATCGGTGAACCAAACCTCACCTTTTGCTTTGTATATAAACATGACAGTCTTAGTACTTATATCAGCTTCTTCGGCTTTTTCAGATGAACCAAATGATATTTCGGCTACACGACCAGTAATCAAATTTTTTAATTTTGTAGCATTTACTGGTTTGCGTTGTTGTTTACGAAAGACGTGAGAATTTAAAACTTCGTGAGGATTTCCATCCCATACGATTATTTTCCCTTCTTTTATTTCATTGTATTCCAGCATTGACATAGTATTTGTAAGTTAAAAGTTATAAATTGAAAGTGTAAGTGATTTTAACTGAAAAATAGAGCAAAGTCTAATTAATACCTAGCTATCAGTAATATCGTTCTTAATTAAAATTGTAAGATTTCTGAAGTAAGTATTACTCTTCGCTTGAACTCTCCATTACGACTTCCTTCATTTTCTTGCGAACTTCTTTCATTATTTGGTCACGAATTTTTGTATTTTCTCTCATAAATATACGACTAGCATCATATCCTCGGCCAAGTTTAATCTCATCTTTACCTTCAGGAGAATAAGAATAAGAAGTACCACTTTTTGTGATGACACTTAATTTTTCTCCAAGAGCAAGTAATTCTCCTTCAAGTGATATTCCTTCACCATATATAATATCAAACTCCGTTTGTTTGAAAGGGGATGCAACTTTGTTTTTTACTACTTTTACACGGGTTCGAGATCCAACAACTTCTTCTCCTTTTTTTATTTGAGCAATACGACGAATATCTAAACGTATAGAAGTATAAAACTTCAAAGCTTTTCCTCCTGGTGTTGTTTCTGGATTACCAAACATAACACCAATCTGCATACGAATCTGATTTATAAAAATTACTATTGTCTTAGATTTGTGAACAATAGCTGTTAATTTGCGAAGTGCTTGAGACATCAATCGAGCTTGTTTGCCCATATGTTGTTGACCCATATCTCCTTCAATTTCATCTTTTGGAGTAAGAGCTGCAACAGAATCTATAACAATGACGTCTATTTTCCCACTCCTAACAAGGGATTCACATATCTCAAGGCCCTGTTCTCCTGTATCAGGTTGAGATATCAATAGTTCTTGTATTTTTACGCCAATATTTTTTGCATATTCTGGATCCATTGCATGTTCGGCGTCTATATAAGCACAAATACCTCCAAGTTTTTGAGCTTCAGACACTACGTGTAGAGCAAGGGTTGTTTTTCCAGAAGATTCTGG